>NZ_JBQFQR010000027.1:0-56860 GCF_056536985.1 Ruegeria sp. CH8
GGCGGATAATCTCCGGACTGGTTTTGAAATACTTGAAGGCGGCAGGTTTGGTCATTCCCAAACGCTACGCACTCGCCCTGCCCCGCTCAAGTAAAGTTAATCTGACAAGACCTCTGTGCCTGTGATCGATGCCGACAGCAGCAATATGTGCTATGATTTCCTTTGTTGTTTTCAGAAACGCAAGAGGTCGGACTTGTCTAACCGTCGTGTAGAACTGCGTTATTTTTCAATAGCATTGGTGCCGGTTTTCATTTTTGGATTGCATGAGCTGATCCACCATCATCTGATTGCAACAGATTTGAACGTGCCGCTCGAAATTCTGAATGACGAGAATACATGGCTGGAAGCCGTTGGCCGTCTTCGGTTTCTTGCGGCGTCCTGGTTTTTTGCGTCTCTTGCTGTGTTGGCAGTAGCTTTGCTTATCCGCAATCTGACACGACCAATGGCGCGCGATACAAGAATTGCAGCAATTGCCACGGTACTTGCCATATTCATGCTGGCGGTGGTTCCTACGATCCAACAATATGTGACGTCGACCACTCCCAGAATTTATCATCAGGTCGGTAAGGCTGTGTTTGAAACGGCGTTATCACGTGGAACCCTGCCAGGGTGTTTGGAACCTGACGATTATTGGCTGTTGGGCACGTGCGGAGAGATACCTGTTTTTACGATGTTTATGCGGGTATTGGATATTATCAATGCGCTCGCCGGGCTTGCGGTCGGTGCACTGATAGTTGGCATGATCCTGTGTCTGGCGACCGGAAATCATGAAAGTGTCGAGGAAACGGCTGCAGAATTGGCCAGAGGCCTTCACCAGATGCGGCAGCAACTATACTTGTCCAGCCTGGTTCTGACCTTTGGAATGTTTTTTGCGTCGAGCTGGATGTATTGGCCTCTGCCTTTGATCTCCGAAACAGAAAAAGCCGCTTATAACTCGCTCATTACTGCATCAGCGCTCTTCACGGGAACTTACTTCTGCCTGCTTATGCTAAGTTTCTACCTTCCGGTCGCACTGATACTGGATAGCAGGGTCAAAAACCTTACTCGTGTGGTCAGCCAAGTTGAAATGAATAAGAAGGGCTTTGATATCGAAGACTGGAAGGCCTCGCGTGGGTTGAAAG
Source organism: Ruegeria sp. CH8 (assembly GCF_056536985.1). NCBI lineage: Bacteria > Pseudomonadati > Pseudomonadota > Alphaproteobacteria > Rhodobacterales > Roseobacteraceae > Ruegeria > Ruegeria sp. CH8. The sequence continues at coordinate 1,122 of NZ_JBQFQR010000027.1, forward strand.
AAGGTGTGGGTGAAGTCTTGCGCACAGGGTTCGCAATCGTTGCACCAATTCTGGCATCGTTCGCAGGTGGAATAGCTCCCCTTGCTGTATAGTCCGTGTTGCAGGACGAATGCCATCCGGTCTCTGGCAGGTCATCGAGGCTAACATTAAGCCTCCCCGATCGAACGAAGTACCCGGTCAATACGGGAGCCAAACAATCACCCCACCGGATGAAACCGCAGACCGTCTCCTCTGACCCATAAGTGCTAAACTCAGGCGTCGGTGCTGTCAGACGAATTCGAACCAGTCTGAGCTAGTCCAGTAGAGCTACCCTTTATGCCGCACCAAGTTCGCGCCACTCGGCGAGAGCGGCGGTGCGCATTAGCTTGAATGTGTCTCGGCTGGCTAGCGATCTTTCCTGGTTGAAGTGGTTGTAGACGGAGGAGTGGACGGAGGCGAATTTCTGTAAACTTCGCATGCGTTTGAAACGTTGCATGGCGCGTTCGCGTCGTCGAAACGGCAGGTGCGAGTTCTCGACTCGGTTGTTAAGCCACCTGCCCGTCCTTTGATTTTTGAGCGCGCCCATTTGTCCGAGCGCAGCCTTGTAGGAAGCGAAGCGATCTGTGACGATCTCTTCGGCGCAACCGTGCCGCTTCATCAATTTCTTGAGGAATTTTAGTGCTGCAGCTTTGTTTCGGCGTTTGGTGACAACGGCTTCAAGCACTTCACCTTCGTGATCAACTGCACGCCAGAGGTAGTGACGTTTGCCGTTCACCTTCACAAATACCTCGTCCACGTGCCACTTCCATTTGGAGAACGCGCGCAGCTGCTGAACACGCTTCCGTCTGATCTCAGCAGCAAACATCAGCCCGAACCTGTTCCAACAATATCGGACGGTTTCGTGGCTAACGTCGATCCCGCGTTCGTGTAGCAGATCTTCGACATTCCGAAGCGACAATGGGAAACGGATGTACAGCATCACCGCAAGGCGGATGATCTCGGGACTGGTTTTGAAGTACTTGATTGAGGCAGGCCTGGTCATGGGCAAAAGCTACGCAACCACCCTGCCCCGCTCAACCCAAGTTCTTCTGACAAGACCTTCTAATAGTTCATTGAAACAGGCTGTAGGGGCGTTCTTGATACGAGCAGGCAAGCTAAGATTTTGAACGAGCCTTCGGGGGCATGACGGCGGCGGCGACTTTGATGCCGTTTGTGATTTCCAAAGCGCTAATGGCCGCCTTGCTATCTAAAACTGTGATTTCGTGATATCCTGATATCGCCTTGGGGGGCTGTTATGGGCGATTTCATTTGGATTGGAACGGCAATCGGCACCGCGATTGGCCTGCTCAATATGTTGTTCATTTTGAGTTCTCGCCTCGGTCAAACCGGGTTAAATCAAGCTAAGACAGTTTGGCAAGGCCTGTGGGTGTGGGCGCTATGGATCGTGTTCGGTGCCTATGTTCTGGCGCTGTGGTTTCTAGGCGTCGTTCTCCTGAGTTTTTCGCGATTTTTGCGACGGGGAACTGAGGCATGATAGTAGGGAAGGTCAAAACCGCCGTTATCATTGGTGCCGGGGTTTCTGGGCTTGCTACTGCAAAATGCCTTAAGCAGGTCGGCATCCACTGCACTGTTTTTGATCGCAACCCGTACCTTGGCGGCGTCTGGGCGGATGGATACCACGATTTTGGCGTTCAGGTGCAGAAGGACCTGTACGAATTCCCGGATTTTCCGCTTTCCGAAGAAGCGTCTCATTTCACTCCGGGGCCGGTCTTTCGGGAGTATCTGGAGGACTATTGCGATCATTTCGGAATACGAGAGTGCTTACGGTTAGGCACCCGCGTCACCATGATTGAGCGCAAAGGCGACGGGTGGTTACTTGAGGTTGGTGGTTCCGAAAGTTCTGAAACTATTGAGGCCGATCTCGTTGTCGTTGCAGCCGGGCTCTATTCGGAGACACCAAATGCCCCAAACATTCCCAAACGTGAAGATTTTGGAGGAGAAGTCCTTCACGCGAGCGAAATTAAAGACATATCACAACTCAAAGATCGTCGTGTCGCTGTAATCGGTTACGGAAAAAGTGCCACAGATATAGCGGGTTCGGCTGTGGGTGTCGCGGAGAAGGTTCACCTCGTATTCCGAACCGCACACTGGCCTGTTCCGCGCAAATTACTGGGCGTTCTTCCTTTCAAATGGGGAATGCTTACACGCCTTGTTGCAGCTCTGATCCCTCCGTATGTCAGACCCAGCCCAATCGTGCGCGCTATCCACTCAATAGGATATCCGTTGCCCTGGCTGTTTTGGCGTGTCGTAGAACTGCTGCTAAGCACCCAGCAAAGATTGCGAACGCAAATCGAACATGGTGAGACCCTGATGCCTGAGACGCCTGTCGAATTCGACGCGTTTACGGAAGTGACCATGGTTCCACGTCCGGGGCTCATCGACTTTATCCGATCAGGTAAGATTTCAGCACATCGAACAGGTGTGAATGCATTCTCTTCCAACGGGATCGACCTTGCGGACGGGGATTCTCTTGAGGTCGATTGCGTGGTCTTCGGCACAGGTTGGAAGACCGGCTACCCATATCTACCGAAGTCGATCCTTGCGTCCTTGGATGATGGCCCAGATGGATTCTATTTATACCGCCATGTTCTACACCCCTCGGTGCCAAACCTTGCATTCGTGGGTCGGGCGTCCTCCTTCATGAGTGTGACGACCTTCGCGCTTCAGGCCAAATGGCTTGCGGAAGTCGTTGCAGATCGTGTGCTCCTACCGGATGCTGAGGCCATGCAAAGCGATATCGATGCGCTCAAGTCCTGGAAACAATCTTGGATGCCAGAAGGGCCAGCACGTTCCGCCACACTTCTACTTCACATGTGCCACTATCACGATGAACTCTTACTCGACATGAGTGCGGACCCGCTTCGCAAACGCGGTTTCCTGGCGCCGATTTCTGAGCTGATTGTGCCTTATCGTGCGGCCGACTTTCGAGACGTGGTCTGAGCGATTTGTACGCGAAGTCCCTAATATCTTTTTGACATTTCTTTAAATGGATACGAGTGAGGATTTTTGTTTGGAACGACACCTGGCGGCCATACTCGCAGCTGATATTGTCGGTTACAGCGCTCTTGTTGGTGCGGACGAGGAAACTGCGCTACGCACATATATAGGCCACTTTCGAGCGCTGGAACCGCATGTGGCTTTGAATGGCGGGCGGCTATTCAAGAAAACTGGGGACGGTTTTCTTGCAGAGTTTACCTCGGTTGCGGATGCCGTGGCATGCGCGGATACGATGCAGCGTCAGATGGTTGAGCGGAACGCGGCACGCGGACAAAGCCCGGAGATGCAATTCCGCATGGGAATTCACGCGGGTGATGTTTTTGATGACGACGGTGACATTCTTGGTGACGGCGTCAACATTGCAGCCCGATTGGAAGCTCTGGCTCCTCCCGGAGGCATCATCGTTTCAGGGCGGGTATACGAGGACGTCATAGGGAAAGTGGATGTTTCGTTCACCGAATTGGGGCCACAATACCTAAAGAATATTGCGCGCCCTGTGACAGCTTACTCAGTACAGACTTCATTCACCACCACACGCCCAGCAGCTCAATCTCGCCCTGACAAGCCTTCCGTGGCCGTATTGGCGTTTGATAATCTGTCACCAGACGCAGAACAGGACTACTTTGCAGAGGGTATTACCGAAGACATTATTACCAGCTTGTCCAGAGTGCCCTGGATTTTCGTGGTCGCCCGAAACTCCTCTTTTTCCTACAAAGGGCTTTCGGTTGATGTGCGCCGCATTGGCCGTGAACTTGGTGTTCGCTATGTACTGGAAGGGTCTGTCCGTGGGGCAGGTAACCGGCTGCGTGTCACGGGTCAGCTGATTGATGCGGAAACAGGATCGCATGTCTGGGCGGATCGATATGACGGGATGCTCGACGGTGTTTTTGATCTCCAGGATCAAATTACTGAGGCCGTCGTGGCTTCGATTGCACCGGGCATAAGACAGGCGGAAATAGACCGTTCTGCCCATAAACGCCCGGATAGTCTGGGAGCATATGACCACTTCCTACGCGCGCAGTCCTTGATCTACCGGTTCAATTTCGCAGAAGCGGACGACCATCTGTCAAAAGCTCTCTCGCTTTCAAGTGAGTACCCATTGGCCAGCGCCCTTCGAGGCTGGATCAGAACTTTGCTTTGGAACCCGGACACGCGCCCAAGCAAGGACCGTTTTGATTACGCTATTCAGCTGGCACATGAGGTTCTGAGGGCGTCATACATTGATCTGGAGGCGCAAGCATATGCCGGCTACGTGCTTGCGTTTCTGTCCAAAGACACGGAGTACGGCTTATCCTTGGTAGATCGCGTGGTTGAATCAAGCCCGAACTGCGTGTCAGCCTGGGGCTCTAGTTGTTTGTTGCACGGCCTGATGGGCGAGGCGCAAGTGGCCCAAGCTCATGCCAGAGAGGCAATCCGGCTCAATCCAAACGATCCGCTGAATTACCGGGTCTACATGGGAATTAGCCTATCGCAAATTGCAGAAGAGAATTGGCTCGGTCTAAAAGAAACCGCTCAAAAGATGAGTGCATTTCATAACACTGTGACTGTATTCCGCCTAAACGAACTTGTCGCAGAGATGGCTCTCGGCAATGTGGAACGAGCCAAAGAACTCGCGCGTATTCACATGTCGCGGGAACCTGACTTTAGCGTTTCAATGTTTCGGGAAATGCGAGCGCGTATCTCTATCGCAAAGCCAGAGATCTATGACGCCTACTACACGATGCTGACAGCCGCAGGCATTCCTGAATAGCGCCACCAATTGCAAACTAACTGCCAATAATCAAAAGCGATCAGTATGTAGAGGAGAAATTTTTCTGGATGGTTGGATGTCTGGTGAGGGCTTCCAACAGTCTAATGTTCACACCGTAGAAAACGGCGACACTGAACTCAAAGCTGACCCAACCTTTTAGACATCTAGGCCATTTGCTCTGCCGAAGTCTGTGTAGAAAGTCTCGCTGCGAAACTCCGCGAGCGATTTCTCATCAACTTCGCTGGGCTTCTTGCTTACTCTACTGATCCCTGTCCCCTCAACGAGCCGGTTCACCAAATTGAACACTCCACAAACCTGTACCGCATCGAAGAGTGCATCTTCAGACCACCCCGCGTCATACACCGCCTTGGCATCCTCTTCAGTCATATGGGGAGGAGAAAGAGTGAGTTTCGAGACATAGGCCAGTATAGGCTTGAAACGTTGATCGACGGGCGCTGAATGAAAGTTTTCCATGAGGGCTTCGATTAGTTCTGGATCGATGCCATAGGCGCGGGCAAATATCGTATGGGCACCGTGGCAGTAGGAGCAAGAGTTCAGCCCGGACACGTAGGCAGCGATCAATTCACGCTCAGAAAAGGAAAGCTCGCTCTCACCCCGCATCACGAGGCTTTCATATTCGCACCAAGGGGCAAGCTTATCCGGAAACGTGCTAAACACACTGCCAAGCGTCGCGTCTTCAGAAAGAGAAGGGAATAGCCGCTTCATTGTTGCCCCGTCAATCGGGCCTGGCATTGATCTTGCCGATGCCTGTTACCATTTAATGCGGCTAGTTTAACAGCATTTCCCTGTTTGGGAAGTGACCGCATTAATGTGCATGCTGGAAACTGCAAAGCTCAGTCATGAATGTCCGGCTAGGGCCGCCAACTTTTACCGTATCCTCCGCAGAATTAGTCGCCTCAAAGGACAAAAGTAGTCGCTTGATCTAACGAATTATCGACAGTCTTTCACTCAAAGAGACCATCTTCTGACTTATCGGCAGCGGCAAGAATATGCGGCCGGGGTTTGGTCAATTGGAAACTTGGTCGAGAAAGCAACGGTTCAAAACGATCAAAGCGCGCATCAGCCAATTCTCGTCCAGCCACCTCACGATCACGTGCCCAGTATAGAAAAACGGCGGCGACCATACTGGCGATCTCTTCGATTTCAATTTTTTCGGATAACCAACGTATCGTCCGGATGAATCTATCCAAGTTTCGCGCACCCGGTTCAAAACCCAACCCGTTTTCGGCAAATTGGCCGAGTCCAGCCCATTGCTGATATGCCGCCTGAGCCAATACGTCGCCGGCAGAAAGAGCAATCACCAGGTTCCCACGTGTTTGATCGTTGTAAGGATACGGGGCGTTTTCGGCGGCAAGAGGGGACAGGTGCTCAATTATGTTGAGCGTTGGAAATAATGGAGACTTACCTTCGCGGATCAAGAGAGGAACCTGCCCCATTGGTGTCAATGCATCTGTTTCAGGCGGCAAGGGAAAGGGCACTTCAGTGCACTTAACTTCAAGCCGCCACTCATGAACCAAAATTCTGGCCACTCGTGCAAATGGTGAGCCGTCAACATAAATCAGTTCCATCGCAACCAACCCTCTTATTGTTTTTGAGTACCGAGCCAAAGGCCGACGCAACCAGCTGGTCTCAATAGTAAATCAGTCAGCGGCCACGTCAGGCGGTAAAGCAAGCTCGCAGCGCTGCACCGCCTTCATTGGCTCAACTTGGTGCCAATTGCCCAATTTCAGTCGTTCCCGAGATTACAGCTCCAGAAGAGAAACCAGGTCGAGCACCAGCGCAATCTTATCGACAGGCTGTGCAAATGAAGCGGTAAGTCAACAAACGACGTTCATCCAGAGCCAGAAGTTGGATCTGAACCATATCGCTGGCGATTTCCCCAAATAGAATCTATGCCTGTAACCTTAGCGTTTGCTTCTTCCGCAATTGTTCTAGTGACCCCGCCCAGACCACAACCAATATCAAGCACATTCGCACCTGGCGCCAGCGCCAGTTTCTCCAGCAGCTGCGAAGTCGCTTGTCTGCCTCGAAAATGAAACTCATCGATAGGCTCAAAATCAGCGGCGCGCAGTTTCGTGGGATCAACGCCCGCGTCCCTAAGGCCATCAACTATCTGGTCGATTAAACTGCTGCTGCGGCCGTAATGGTCGGAAACTTGCTCTCTCATTCTCAACCCCTTTCACCAAGCATGTTGAATGCCACTGAATGCCCATAAGATCAGAATTCTCGGAGGGTCGGCGGGCACTCAAGTGCTCAAGGTAGAGCTTCGAACCAGTCGAGAACTTCGTCCCGCCAGCCCTCTGGAACGCCGTGTCCACCTTTGGTGACCTTCAACCGGATGGAGCCTTCCTCACAGTCCACCCAATCCTTTTGCATCGAGTCATCGTCGCCAAAGCTGTTTTCCGCGCTTCCCAAACAGGCGTTCTCGCGGCGCCAGACATCCACGCCCTTCATGACGTTACCCTGGTGAAAATCAACACCCTCCCATGTCAGCTGTCGGCCTTCGAACGGCACCATTCGATCCTTGAAGCCATGTACGTGAAATAGGTGAACTGGCGCATCGCACTCAGTGGTCATGGGCTCCCAGAATGCTCCAGCCACAGCGGCAAAGCCTCTTGCCATCTCTGGCGCTTGGCACGCAATGTCCCAGACCATAGAACCGCCGCGGGAGAAACCTGCGATCAGTATTCTCGACGGGTCTATACCGAAGCGCTCCACCGCGTCGGCGCGCACGGCGTCGATAAAGGCGACATCATCGCGTGCCAGGTCATACCCGTCAGCCACGCCCCAATCGAGGTCTTTGTTATTAATACTGGGCTGCCCGCTCGGCATAATCACAGCGTAGCCGCGCCGGATGAAAGGATCGACATAGGCGGAGTTCTGGATCATCCCTTTCCCAGACCGTCCATAACCGTGTAACCAAATGATGGCAGGCGGTTCATCCGGAGCCTCTGGCAGGGCCACGTAGTACTCACCGCCTTCCAGTGTGCAAGGTGCATCTGGCGCGCCACACTCTCCATCAGAAGCGAGGGCAGCGTTCGGCTTCGCAGCAGTAAGAACAATGGCAATACCGAGCGTCAAAATGCGATTGCGCGTTTCCGGTCGCATCATAAGTGTACCTCTGTCGCTAGATCACAGAAATCATAGCACAGCGTAGCGCATCTCCGAATGTACCGGCCCGGATGTCTGGGAACACCTCTACTGTGTACTTCAGTGGCGACGAGTGATCACTCTGAGCCCATAACACCAGAATTCGCGCCGTGATATGTTGAGCCTATCATCAATGCCGGGAAAACTTCATGACGCTGCCTGATCTTATTAAGCGATTTTATCACGAAGTATGGAACGCGGCGGACATCGACTGCGCCCGAGAAATCCTACACCCAGAGTTCGATTTTCGTGGGAGCCTTGGGCCGAAACGCTCAGGGCCGGATGAGTTCATTCGCTACATGGAAGAAGTTCGAGCGGCTCTTCCGGATTCTCAATGCAATATCGTTGAAATCGTCGATGCCGAAGAAAAAGCAGCTGCGCGAATGTCCTTCGTCGGCACGCACCATGGTAAATTCTTCGGTGTAGACGGAACACAGCAACGGATCGAATGGTCCGGCGCGGCATTCTTTACATTGCGGGAACAAAAAATCGGGAGTCTCTGGGTTTTGGGTGACATTGATTCAATCAAGAGACAATTGAATGCCCACCCAAAAGTTGCGTTTCTTGATCCATATGCATAGCGGCGGCTTTGGTTGCGAAGGCAGACCTCGACGTGACGTGCGCTGGAAGGTGTGTAATTTTGAGGGATAAAGGGAGCTATCCCAAGCGGGAAAGGACACGCTATGAAACTGAAAAGAAATTCCCGCCGTAAATTTCTAGGTGGCATCACAGGACTAATTGGCGTCAGTTCGCTGGGTGCAAAGGCCGCTGCGGCTGTGCTAACACCAAGCGCCGCAGAAGGGCCGTATTATCCAACACCAACCATGCGGACGCCCGATATAGATAACGACCTCGTTAAGATCAGAGGACGTGTTGAAGAAGCCGGTGGCGAAGTCTTTACACTGCGTGGGAGGCTCACGGGGGCCAATGGACAACCCCTTGCCAGACATCGCATCGAAATCTGGCAATGCGACATGGACGGCAACTATATGCACCCGCGCGACCTTCGCAGTGCTAACTTTGATCAGGCTTTCCAGGGCTTTGGCCACGACATAACTGACAACGGCGGGAACTACGTGTTTCGCACAATTAAACCTACGATCTACCCAGGGCGTGCACCACATATTCATGTAAAGGTATTTGACGGAAAGCGCGAACTGTTGACGACGCAGTATTACATTAAAAGACATCCTAACAATTCCCGCGATGGTTTATTCAACCGTATGTCCAAGGCAGAGGCCGATGCGGTGTCTATGGAATTTGTACAGGGTGCGACTGGTCTTGAAGCGACCATCAATGTTGTCGTGTAAAGAGAAAGCATCAGCCCGCAAAGTTGGAGTTGCAAAGCTTGATTTTAGATGTCCGCTTTGGGCTGCGACCAGCCAATCATGCAAGCCGCAGAGAACGGAAACACTGAGCCCATCCTGTGAATTTAGTTTTCTCGCTGCGCGCAATCGCAGCACAGATTTTGCCGCGTGCGCATCATCAATTGCGGGCAATGCTGAACAAAAAGCGGCCATTCGTACCGCGCGCAGCGAGATATTGTCGGGCATTTTGCGAGACGAGGGACAAAGTTGCTGTTGCTCACTATCTCAGGTCTGATCGGACTTCTTTCTTTTCTGCCTGTTGGCAACGCGCGTCTCAGAAGACGAAGGTGTTGGGCCAGAACTTTGTTCGCCTACAGAAACCCAACGAGAGGACATCCGCGGATCTTCTTCTGTTCTAATTCTGGGTAAGTCGTCGTGTATGTCCACCCATGGGATTTGACTTTCCACTCCATAGTGCAGTTCGGGTGGAAAATCGGCTGGGTTGTCCAGTGTTCCGACCCGGATTGAATAATACCCGAGGTCGCTAATGTCGGTATAAATGCTCGTCCCGCAATTCTTGCAAAAGGCTCGCTCAGAGAGCTTCGAAGAAGCATACAAACCGGGCTCCTCACCCTCGAAGGTCACATTTGGCTTCTCAAAAATCGCCCATGCATTGACAGGAGAGCCAAGAGCCAGTTGGCAATGCCTGCAATGGCAAAATCCAACTGCAACTGGCTGAGACCAAACCTGGTACCGAATTGCGCCGCACAGACACCCACCTGCAGTGACCGGTTCACTTTTCGCCGCTGTGAGGAAAGGCCACCCAATTGGTTTCGCCTCTTCACCGGAAGCTGTCAAAGTCGAACGATAGGCGCGGACAGGCTGAACGATGTTTTTCAGCTTTCGATGGCCAATATCTACAAACGAATGCTCAATCTTTTCTTTTACTTGGTCCAAGACGCTCCCGGAGACGCAGAGCTCACCGGGTTTGGCAATTTCCTGAAGTCGGGACGCCTGATTGACACCGTCGCCATAGATATCGTCGCCTATGACGACAATATCACCAAGATTAACGCCAATGCGAAAGGTGATTTTTTGTTTACCCGCGTTATCGGCTTCACGTTCAGCCATAACCGTCTGGACTTCCAGCGCGCAAGCGACCGCGTCAACAGCAGTAGGAAACTCGATCAGTAGGCCGTCGCCCATCGATTTGACTATCCGCCCGTTATGAGTCGAGACCCGACGTGAAACGATGCCGTCAAAGTACATGCCGAGCCGCGCCAGAGTGCCTGCTTCGTCTCTTTGCATAAGGCCCGAGTATCCTACGACATCGATCGAAACGATAGCAGCAAGTTTTCTGATCTCTGGCTTTGGCATGTGGTCAAGTTACGGCAGTTTAACCACCGCGCATAGTCTGCGTCGTTGGTTGCGGTGACTTTGCTTCTGCCTGAAATCCCGACACCTCACATAGCATTTGAACGACTGCTTGGGGCTCAGGAATGGTCATTCAATGAAATCTGTTAACATCTGGTATGCGGACGGAAGCTGCCGTCCAGCACCTCGAAGTGGATGTCAGCTTCAACTATTTTCAGAGCGAAGCTCCCAATTTAGTAGCCTTCACACGGTAAAAGGCTTCCACTGCGATCGCGGTGTCCTGTGCGCCGGTTCCCGTCAAATCGCAGATCGTCACGGCACCAGCTGGGCGCGAAAATTGATCCGCTCCTGAAATGATTGAACCGAGTTCTAATACTTTTCTGCTGCCTTCGTCCAAACTCTGAAGCTCGCCGCCGATAACGCACTGATCAATCACATCACAAACCACGACGTCTGCGCGCTCGAGTACATTCGAATGTAGTTCTTGTTTGCCTGGTAAATCCGATCCCATGGCAGTGATGTGCAAGTCGGTGTGAAGCCATTCGGCCATGATGATTGGTTCCGTCGCCGGGGTCGTTGTGACGACAACTTGCGCAGACGTCACCAACTCCGCGAGGGACTGGCAAGGTTGCACCGGAATTCCAAGCAGATTTGTCATTTCAGAACAGTAGCTCGAAACAGATGCCGCGTTGCGCCCAAAAACCAGAAGGCGTTCGAACCTACGCACAAGGGCGAGGCTTTCAATCTGATATCGGGCCTGTACACCAGTGCCTACCACGCCGACAGTTTTTATTTCTTGGGGTGCTAGGTGCTTTGCAGCCACTGCACCGGCAAGTCCGGTGCGCAAGTTCATCAAGTATCCGTTGTCTAGGAATATACAATCAAAGGTACCTGTCTTTGCGCTCATCAAAGCGATGATACTACTGCAACTGGGCAGTCCGACCTGCGGGTTCCGAAAGAAGCCGGTGGCGATTTTGACAGCAAGATGCTCGAGGCCATTCACAAAAGCGCCCTTCGTGTCGACAGCGCTCTCCTTATCAATGTCGATATGCATCACGGGCGGCATTGAAACACGCCCTTCTGAAATCCACGAAAAGGACTGTTCGGTTGCGCCGAGCGATCCGTTGTCTATCGGAAGACAATTTCTCGGTGCTGTCAGACGAATTCGAACCAGTCTCAGTTTCCCACAGAAACCGCGAACCTATGCGGAACAAAGTTGACGCCACTCGGCGAGAGCGGCGGTGCGTGTCAGCTTGAAGGTGTCTCGGCTGGTGAGCGATCGCTCCTGGTTGAAATGGTTGTATACGGAGGAATGGACAGCGGCGAATTTCTGTAAACTTCGCATGCGCCTGAAACGCTGCATCGCGCGTTCGCGTCGTCGAAACGGCAGGTGCGAGTTCTCAACGCGGTTGTTGAGCCACCTGCCCGTCCTTTGTTTTTCGAGCGATCCTAGTTCTCTGAGGGCAGCCCTGTAGGATGCAAAACGATCCGTCACGATCTCATCGGCGCAACCATGGCGCTTCATTAATTTCTTGAGGAATTTCAGTGCTGCAGCCTTGTTTCGACGCTTCGTGACGACGGCCTCAAGCACTTCACCTTCGTGATCGACAGCACGCCAGAGATAGTGGCGTTTGCCATTCACCTTCACAAAAACCTCATCCGCGTGCCATTTCCATCTAGAGAACGCGCGCAGCTGCTGAACACGCTTCTGTCTAATCTCAGCAGCAAACACCGGCCCGAACCTGTTCCACCAATATCGGACAGTTTCGTGGCTCACGTCGATGCCTCGCTCGTGCAACAAATCTTCGACATTCCGAAGCGAGAGCGGGAAACGGATGTACAGCATCACCGCAAGGCGGATGATCTCGGGACTGGTTTTAAAGTACTTGAAAGAGGCAGGTCTGGTCATGGAGAAAAGCTACGCAACCGCCCTGCCCCGCTCAAGCAAAGTTAATCTGACAAGACCCTCCGCGATATCTCAAGAAACACCGTTTCTTGCCCTACCTCCTGAAAGCGCGACGTATTCACCTTACACAGAAGATGAGTTTCCGGACCAAGTTTACTTTGGCGACACACACCTTCACACAGCGCTCTCGGCTGATGCTGGTCTGGCGCTTGCTTCGCTGACGCCTGACGATGCTTTCCGTTTTGCCAAAGGAGAAAAGGTCATTTCCTCGCTGGGCGTTCCAGCGCGGCTGAAACGTCCGTTGGACTGGCTCGTTGTGACTGACCACGCGGAAAACCTTGGCCTGCCAGTGGCGCTCGAAACGAATGACCCGATCATGCTCAAGAACGATTGGGGGCGCGACATGGTGGATGTCTACGCGCCAAAAACCCAAGACTCTACGCGGGCTGCCTATGTGAAGTGGTTCGAGCCGGTCGCGACGCCGGGTGCGCCCGATCCTATGGCCGGTACGGGCTTGGCCGAAAGCTATTGGGGTATGGCCACGTCTGCCGCAGAATTGCACAATCAGCCAGGCTTGTTTACGGCCATGATAGGGTTTGAATGGACATCCGCGCCGGGTGGCAACAACCTGCACCGCAATGTCATCTTCCGCGACGGCAAGGACAAGGCCGACCAGATCGTTCCGCTGTCCTCGTTTGACACGGTTGATCCGGAAGACCTCTGGGACTGGATGCAAGCCTACGAGGATGCGACTGGTGGCAAACTGCTTGCAATTCCACACAACGGGAACCTCTCCAACGGCCTGATGTTCGATGATGTCACACTGTCTGGAGAGCCGTTGACTGCAGACTACGCGGAACGTCGCCAAAGATGGGAGCCCATCTACGAGGTCACTCAGATGAAGGGAGACGGCGAGACTCATCCCATGCTTTCGCCTGATGATGCCTTTGCCGAATACGAGAAATGGGACACAGGAAGTTTCGGCCCTGAAAGAAAAACCCCGGAAATGCTGCCACGAGAATATGCGCGAGAGACATTCAAACGTGGAATGGCCTACGAAGCGCAGCTTGGTGTGAACCCGTTCAAGTTTGGGATCATCGGTTCAACTGACAGCCATACGGGCCTATCCACAGCACAGGAGAACAACTATTTCGGCAAGGTGTCCGCGTTTGAGCCAAGCAACGACCCTATCCGCTTTGCCGAGCCCATTGTGGGAATGCTTACCCCTGAAGACCCCAGCGATGACATTGTCAGTTCGCAGGCGTCTGCCTCCGGCATGGCTGCCGTCTGGGCTACGGAAAACACGCGGGAAGGCATTTGGGATGCGCTCAAACGGCGCGAGGTTTATGCGACGACCGGCTCGCGTATCCGGGTGCGCGTCTTCGCCGGATACGATTTTGAAGAATCTGACCTGCCCCGGTCAGACTTTGCGGCGCATGGCTATTTGAATGGCGTCCCAATGGGTGGTGAATTGGTCAGTGGCAATGGCCGTGCACCACGGCTGCTCATTCGAGCGCTCCGGGATCCAGATGGAGCCAACCTCGACCGGGTGCAGGTTGTCAAAGGATGGCTGAACGCCGACGGTACAACGAATGAACAGGTTTTTGATGTCGCCTGCGGTGGACGCGCGTTGTTGGGCAGTCGTTGCGACGGCGAGGTTGGCAACACAGTGGATTCTGAAAGCGCGACCTGGACCAATGATATCGGTCAGGCAATCCTCTCCGCCTATTGGGAAGACCCCGACTTCGATCCAGTACATTCTGCTTTCTATTACGTGCGCGCTATCGAGATACCGACCCCACGTTGGACAACCTATGACAGCGTGATCTTTGGTGTCGATATTCCTGAAGGTACACCGCTCGACATACAAGAAAGAGCGTACACCTCTCCGATCTGGTACACACCAAGCTAAGGAATTTAAAATGAAAACCTTCTTTCTTTCCTTATCGGCAATCGTGTTGGCAACCGCTGTTTCAGCCCAAGATAGCTTCATTCCTGAAAATGCTGAAGGCGTCCTTAAGGGGCCTTCCTATTCGCCCTATGCGAACCGAGGGTTTCCAACCAATGTGTATTTTGGAGATACACATGTTCATACCGCGCTTTCAGGTGACGCGGGTGGTGCGGGCACTCGGTTGATGCCGCGTGACTCCTACCGCTTTGCACGAGGCGAGCAGGTGACATCAAATACAGGTCAACCGGTGCAACTCTCGCGGCCTCTGGATTTTTACATGGTCACTGATCATTCGGATGCCATGGGCGCTATCGCCGATGTCATCAACGGGGCGCCGCATGTCCTTGCTGACGAGCAGGGACGAATGTTCCATGAGGGTTTCAACTCGCCCGATCCGCGGGTGCGAGTCGATACAGCTCGGGTAATGACGCGAACATTTGGTTCTGGTCAGCTGTCTGACGCGCTGAATTATCAGCCGGGCAACCCGGCATTTGCCGATGTATGGCAAGGAATCGTCGAAGCATCAGAAGAGTTCTATGACCCCGGTGTATTCACGACATTTGCGGCTTACGAATGGACATCCTTTGAGGCGGGTCGGACGCTGCACCGCAATGTGATTTTTCGGGATGGGCCGGAAAGAACGCTGCAGATCGTGCCGTACACAACAACTCCACCCATCGGCTCGAACGATCCTCGGGATCTATGGAAATGGCTTGAAAATTATGAAAGCGAAACCGGCGGTCGTGTGCTTGCCATCCCTCATAACGGGAACATCTCGAATGGATGGATGTTCCCTTTGAGAAATGACTTCGCAGATGGCGAACCTTTGGATCAGGCCTACGCCGAAACGCGCCAGAAATGGGAGCGTATCTACGAAACGACGCAGTTCAAAGGCGACGGTGAGACACATCCCGCACTGTCTCCAGAAGACGAATTTGCAGATTTTGAAACATGGGATTTTGGAACGGGCGACGCCACGGAGCGTAAAACAACAGACATGCTGCCGGGCGACTACACCCGCTCCGGTTTGAAGCGTGGATTGCTGCTTGAAGCCCAACTCGGAACGAATCCTTTCAAGTACGGGTTGGTTGGAGCAACAGATACCCACACAGGTCTGACTGCTTACGAAGAAGAGAATTTCTTCGGCAAATTTCCTGCGGAAGAGCCTTCGGCTGAACGCTTCGAGGGTGTGGGTGCGAGATTCCCGGACGGGTCACCAGCTGTTTTCGGTTCAATGTTTCAAGCATCCGGTCTGACAGCTGTTTGGGCAACTGAAAACAGCCGAAAGGCCATCTGGGACGGTATGCACCGCCGAGAGACCTACGCTACAACGGGCCCGCGTATGCGCGTACGTCTCTTTGGAGGGTGGGACTTTGACGAAAGCGATGCACATCGTCGTAACCTTGCTCAGATCGGTTACTCCAAAGGTGTTCCAATGGGTTCTGACCTGCGTCCGGGGAACGGGTCTCCGTCCTTCCTTGTCTACGCGCTTCGGGACCCAATGGGCGCGAACCTCGACCGCATTCAGATCATCAAAGGCTGGCTCGACGCGAACGGTGAGCAGCAGGAAATCGTCCATGACGTTGCTTGGTCTGATGACCGCGAACCCAACGGCGAGGGTAAGCTGCCTAAGGTCGGTAACACGGTCGATCTGAGCGTCCCATCATGGACAAACACCATAGGCTCGCCAGAACTTGGAACGGTCTGGCAGGATCCAGACTTCGATCCCAAGCTCTCCGCTTTCTATTATGCCCGCGTCATCGAAATTCCAACGCCACGCTGGACGGCGTATGACGCGGTCCGGTTCAACATCAAAATGCCGGAAGATGTGCCTCTTGTTACACAAGAGCGCGCTTACACCTCACCGATCTGGTATACGCCTTAGAGCCATAATGAAGGTGATTGTTAGAAGTTCAATTGCCGGAAGATTGTAAGTGTGCCTTGGGGTTGCGCCTGTAGCGAATGGTACTCCGGCTGGTCGATATGGCGGAATCAAGTAATAGGGGATGGGAGTTGGCTAAGCGCCGATCATGCTCAACTAAAACCCTCAAAACTGGCTCGGTCGTTCAATCTTCGCAGGGCACACGTGTGAATAAGAACGCACCAAGATCGGCAGGTATTGGCGCGGGCCGTTTTGTGCGCAACACGCAAATTTTCGCGGCCTGTCCGTCGAAATGTCTGTACCCGACTATGCTGTCATAGAAGAATTCGCCATTGATCACCAAACACTGCATGGGCGCAACTCCGACGCATGGCACTCGATCGGTGGCAATCTCGAACACCAGTTTTTCATCATCATTGCCAGCATTCGCGCTTGGCACAGGAAACGCGCAGATAACCGCCATGATCGCAATCGTCGGGGATCCGGAACATCTCGATTTAATCATTAGGATTAACGTGCCTCATGCTTGTTGAGTGTTTCCGCCGCAGTATCGGGTGCCAGATCTTAAATACCGCGAATCCAACAGCTTAGTTCTGAACCAAAGAAATCCCCGGATGATCAGGTACAGGCATGTTCAGAACCTTGGGATTTTTCAAAATGCCCGCGTCCAATACGGGCAGGTCAGCGGTCAGCTTCTCATGCGCATCTTCGATCGCATCCGCAAGATCCGCAACAAGGCTGGCTTCAACCCCATCGCGTGCCACAAGAGCGGCGACGACGGATATCGTGGGTATTTCTCGACCCGGCTGCCCATATGGTTCCATGTTAATTGTAGCGATTTGATATACCGGATTTTGGCTCAGGAATTCTGAAACGCTGGGGCCCGTGACCGATACTATTGTCGCCTCACATCTGTCTAATGCCTGTTGGATCAGTTGATTGGGATGCCCCAGCACAAAGATACTCGCATCAATGCGCCCTTCGCAAAGCTCTTGCAGTGCATTGGACGGTTCCAATTCGTATGTGGAACCGAACCAATCCAGCCCGAAGCCCGTTTGGTCAAAGAAACTTCGGATGGATGCGTTTCTGCCGGACGCAGAACGCCCTAGATCCACAGCTTTGCCGCGTAGATCACGAATTGTTCGGATACCTGAGTTAGGCGCGGCCAGGATCGTCACCGCCTCTTTGAACAGAGGGGTGACGACGCGCAGATCGTCCATTGCTCCATCTTTCGCGAAAAGGGTCGTGCCCTGAAAAGCCGCCTGCTGCCAGTCGGACTGTGCGATCGCAAATTCCAGCTCACCGGATTGCATCATTTTCAAGTTGTATACGCTACCCGGTGTAGGCTCTGGGCTGCATCTTCGCAACGAGTCGTCCCGGCTGTTGAATGCGTCGCAGATTGCACGCGCAACGGGAAAATAATTTCCGGATACATTCCCTGATCCTATACTAAAAACTTTGACGTCCTGAGCGGTCAAAAATCCAGGAAAAAATAGGGAAAAACTCAGGAAAACGCCGAATAACCGTTTTGTCATCGTTCGAACCAATCGTATTATTTCAAGGGTATTTACAAGTGGCAGGGATATGCCTGATTTCATTTATGACATCCCGACCCAAAGCTTGGCTATATGGTTTGTTCTGATCGCTCTGGCTGCGGTCGTGATCGGGCTGTTTGTTGTCAAACCCATTCTTCGTATTCTTCTGGGAACGGGCCCGGATTTCAATTCATCAATTAACTATGTGACGTCCGGGTTCAGCTTGTTTTATGGCCTTTTGCTGGGCCTTCTGACGGTTGCAGCCTACCAGAATTCTGAACGTGTCAAAGAAAGCATTCTGCTTGAGGCGACTTCGCTGGGATCGCTTTACGCGCAGCTCAACGTCTACGCTGAACCCTACCGCAGCGAAGTAAAGCTGATCATGCGGGATTATGTGCTCTACACCATCCACACTGAGTGGCCTGCCCACCAAGAAGGCCAGATTCTAAACGGCGGTTACAATCGCGCAGAGGCTATTCGCCGCAAGCTGGCCGAGTATTCTCCCCAGACCGGGGCCGAGCAAATCGTGCACACCGAAGTTGTGTCATCCTTTCAGGACTTTTCCGACGCACGGCAGTTGAGATTGGCCGGAGTTGGAACGGCAATTCCAGACGTGCTATGGCAGGCTGTTCTGGTAGGTGCCGTAATCAGCATTCTGTTGATGACCATGTTTCGGATCAGGATCCGTCAGCACCTTGTTCTGGGCAGCATCACGGCGGTTTTTCTGGGTGTGATCCTCTTCGTTATTGTAACCCTTGATCGACCCTTGCGCGGTGGCGCGGCGTTGCAACCCGAACCCTTCAGGCTTCTCTGGAGTCGCCTGATGGTCTGGGATGAACCCCCGGGCGAGAGGTTCTGAAATGGCCAGATTCGACGTTACAAATGTTGAGGGGATGCGCCAGTTGCGTATGCATCTGGATGAGGAAACGGTTCAGGCCGCCCGGGGCGCGTTGTCGAACTTTCGCGGTGACATCTCCTTTACGCCCAGACTGCCCGGGGTGGGTGATATCTTTCGCAATATCTTCGCTCGTGAATCCCGGATCAGGCCATATTACAGCGGGACCGGGACAATCCATTTACAGCCATCGCTTGCCGGGTTTCACGTGTTCGACGTTCAGCCAAACGAGAAATGGATACTGGAGCCCGGCGAATACTGGGCAAGCGAAGGATCGGTAAAGCTTGGCCTGCACCGCGACCCGATGCTGGCAAGCTGGTGGGCCGGTGACGGACTGTTCGCGTGGAAAACAACACTGCGCGGTGCCGGCAAAGTAGCCATCAACGCGCCGGGCCCGGTCGAAGAGATTTCTGTGACCGACGGAGAGCTCAAAGTGCAGGGCCGCCTTGTTTTAGGCCGCACCTCGGGGTTGAAGTTTCGGTCCGTGCGATCGGCGAGGTTTCCCCGGAACCTGATTTCTGGTCAAACCCGGCTGCGGTTGTTTGAAGGAACCGGAAAAGCGTTGGTGTCCTGGACGCCTTACTGGAACGAGTACCTGCATAATCAGATGAGCGGTGGGGACCATATCCAGGGCTCTTTGTTTGAATAGCGCAAGGTCGCTCTTGGTACGTTCAATTCGCAATTTCTGTGATCATCTCAGCGGGAAGGCGTCCGGAGTGATAAGACCTGTCTCTTCCACGATCCAGTCACGTGATATTAGGTTGTCCTTTGCGGGACCGGATATTTCGCCCAACACATAGAGCGCGACCGGGCCTTCGCTCACCTCCGTAAGATTTACATAGAATGTATCCAGCGTTTCGGTCCAACTCAGAATGTTCCAGCAAGACCCATAGTAGTTTCTACGGCATCGTCTCTCTTTTTTGTCAGTTTTTGCCAAGCTTGATCGATGGAGATGGACGGGCTCACTTCCCGATGTACCGCAGCAGTTCGGTGTCCCACGCCGGGCTTTTTCGCACAGAAAGCAAAGCGCGATTGAGAACCTCGACATATTCGCTCTCATCCTGCAGGGCGAAGGCGTAATTCTGTTCTTCGAACTCATAAGGCAGCACTTCAACATCCTGGAAACGCCCCTGCTCTCTGCCACGCAGGATTTCATATTTCAGGGCGGGTGCATCCATAACAACCGCATCGACCTGGTCCGCATCCAGGCTGGTCACCACTTCTGACAAAGTAGCAAAGCTGCGCGCGGCGATGCCTGACCGTTGCAGATATTCCGCCGACGTTGAATCCGCCAGCGTCGCAACCCGCACATTTGCCAGATCGTCAGGCGAGCGTATTTCAGATCGGATTTGCTCCAAGGTAAAGGCACTGGCCAGTATGGCTGTGATGCTGGCAACCATAATCGTGCTGCCCACTGCTAATACGGCGGACAGAATGCGCGCCGTTGGTGTTTTGAACTCGTAGTACCGAATGGGACCGCGCGTCACGAACAACAGGCCGATGACCAGCGCCTCCATCACCTTGCCACCGCGCGTTTTCATCGCATAGAGCTTTGCGTTTATTTTATGTTCGAGCAGATAGAACACCCCACCCACCAGCGCGGCTGCACCCAGCACGATGATGATCGCGGTCAGAATGCGTGGGCTTAGCAGGAATTGCCGAATAGAGCTGAGGTAGCTGGCTTTCTTGACCCCGATGGCCTTGTGGGTCTCGAAAAACGAATGCGAGAAATCCACCCGTTCTTCGCGCTCGGAGGTGATCGACAGGCAGGAAATCCCAACGGCCGATTGCCCCGTAGCAACGCTGTCGATCATGTCTCCGAAGTTCATCAGTGTGATGTCGTAGTCCAGCGCAAGTTCCCGGGCCACCCGATCCCACAGGAAGATGGCCAGACCATCCAGCTTGTCTGCCTCACCAATCACAAACGGCGGGCACAGCGCGGCGGCAACAGGCACTGGTCCCGAACGCTCTTGTGCCTGCGACGACATGGGAGCAAGCACTGCGAAGATCATCAGGATCGCGGGCAAAATCAGAAAACGGCTATGTGTCATATCCTTTGCGCATCAGGGCTAAAAACTCACGGACGGAAAACAAATGCGTCTGTTGCATCCACATTATCTTCAAACAAACTCAGGCAACCAAAAGAGGCTTCGGCAAGAATGGCCTTGCCCATTCTTGCACGCAGGCCCAAACGAGTCGACCAGATCGGGCACGGTGGACGATCGCCATTGCAGGACAGCGGAAATAGAGAGCGCTGAAGTATATCCCAGAACTGGCTCAATAGTCGTCCTGACGGCTGCTATCAGTCTGAATTTCATTCGTTTTCCTTCAAGGTCAGAGTTGTCTTGCTGCGAAGGTATCGCAGCTGTTGGGGTTTCCGGACTTGTAGCCACGGTAAAACCAGTTTTGCCGTTGTGCGCTGGTGCCGTGGGTAAAACTGTCCGGGACGACCACGCCCCGTTGCGCGCGTTGCAGTGCGTCATCCCCGATCGCTGCGGCTGTATTGAGTGCTTCTTCAATGTCGCCAGGTTCCAGCACCCCAAACCGTTGATCCATGGCCCGTGCCCAGACGCCGGAGTAGCAATCGGCCTGAAGTTCCACGCGCACGGACAAGGCATTGGCATCGGCCTGGCTGGCCTGACTTTTGGCGCGGTTCACCTGCTCCAACAGTCCCAGGCTATGCTGAACGTGATGGGCCACTTCGTGTGCAATGACATAGGCTTTGGCAAAGTCACCACGCGCGCCGAGGCGCTGTTCCATCACCTGAAAGAAGGATGTATCGAGATAGACGCGCTGGTCGATCGGACAATAAAATGGACCGGTCGCGGACATAGCCCGCCCGCAAGCCGATTGGGTTCTGCCTGCAAACAGGACCAGCACCGGTGGTGTGTATTGAATGCCCGAGTCTCTGAATATCTCACCCCAGACCACTTCGGTATCTGCAAGGACGACGGCCACAAACTCCTCTGTTTCATCGTCAATCTGAACCGGCGCATTTGCCTGCGGAGGCGCAACCTGCCCCCCACCACTTAGAAACGGTGTGATATCAACGCCAAAAAGCAGGCCGATCACGAGGACCACAACCAATCCGGCGCCACCCATACCGGCACGAGATACGCCACGGGATCCATGGCGTCGGTCGTCGATGTTTTTGCTTGTACGTCGTCCTTTCCAGCGCATGTGGCCTCCGATCCATCCGGGCGTCTCAAAACCAGTTTCTGACGGTCCCCCGATCTACGAGGTTTGAACGGGGAACCGATCCGGAATTTCAAAACCTGAGGCAGTGACAACCGTTACATCAGGACGATATCGGGTGTCACTTCGCCACCACTCAAATTGCGCTCAGTGTTTTGGGGCATCCGAATTCCTTATCCGTCGATACCTGCAGTATCGCGTGCAGTCTCAGCCGGTGTGCATCTGTTGGTGCTGACACCAATCGTCGCTTGCTGGACTTGTCTTTTGGCCGCCTTTTCCGGCGTGCAGTCCGGATCTGCGATATCGCAGCCTGCAAGCATGAATGCAGCAAGCAACATCACCCCTCCACATGTTTTGATCATTGTCCCTTCTCCTTCCTTCTTTTGTTCAAAATCCGGCGAGCCGTTCGGCCAGCCAAAACGCTGCAATGCATCCGATGGGATATCCAAGCATCTGGCGCGACGGCCCATGTGCCATTGACCAGCCCCAGACAACCTCCAGTGTCTTTTTCAGTGTCAGGAACACACCTAGCACGGCAAAGATGAAAGCCAGTTGCCCGGCCTCGACCCCAAGGTTGAAGGCCAACAAGGCCGCGGGGATGTCTTGATCGGGTAGGCCGATCTCGGCCAGCGCTCCGGCAAAGCCCAGGCCGTGCAGCAGGCCGAACCCAAAGGAAATCACCCAAGGGAACCGGCTGGCCAATGTCTTGGGTTTGTCGTCAGAGCGCAGAACTTCGGTCGCCAGAAAGACAATCGACAGGGCAATCACGGCCTCAACCGGCGGGCCCGGGACGTTCAGCACGCCGAAAGTGGCCAGACCTAACGTGATCGAATGCGCGACGGTGAAGGCAGTCACCGCCCAGATCAGCTGGCGCAGGTTGCGGATCAGTACCAACAGGGCAAAGACAAACAGCAGGTGATCCCAGCCTTCGAGGATATGTTCAAACCCCAACACGCCATATTGCCATAGCGTCTGGAGAAGCCCCTGTTGCGCGGGCAGCGTCACAGCGGGAGCATCCGGCGTCAGCCGGAAGGTCGCCATGTTCACCGTGTCCAGATATCCCACCCGCAGCAAAACGTCCGTGCGTTGCGCTTCAAGCTTGTCGATCCGTATCGCGTTGCCACGCAGGTCTTCGGTGCAGGTCATGCGCCAGATCTGAGTCCAGGCGCGACCGTCAAAGACTGGTGCATCAAAGGTGGGCGCGGTACAGACCTCCGGAAGCACAACGTCGATATCCATTGGAGCGCCCCGAACATCGGGCTTGCGCCAGAACACGTACCAGTCGCTATCGGTCTCCTGCGAGATTTCCAGATACCCCGGCTCCAGCGCGTGGGCATGGCTAAAGGCGGGCACCAAAAGCCCAACCAGCAGCGCGATCACGGGCAGAAGATGCCTCATGACTCACCCGCGGGCATGCCCGTTGTCCCAAGGTCTTCGATCACATAGGTGGATCGCAGATTGTCTATGAACAGTTCCGTCGCACGCTCGGCTTGCTTCTCGCGCCAATCTGCCAAAACGCGATCCCGGATCGCGCCAAAAGGCGGTAAGACGGCATCCCATCTGTTGTCGATCCGAACCATGTGAAGCCCGAAAGACGATTGAACAGGTCCGCTCCACTCCCCCAATGGCAAGAGCTGCAGTTGATCAAAAAAGCCCGTTCCAAAGTTGCTATCAACCGAAGTACGAGCGCTCAGTTCAAACCCTGCCGGAAGTAATGATGTCTGACCCAATTGGCGGTGATCTTCCCCCGTAGCCAAACGTGCTCGCGTCTGGTCGACAAACGTGCCGCTGGGATTTTGACCCAGGTAAACAAGGCTGGCCGCAATGCGCGGGGGAGTCGTGAACGTCTCGGCATTGTCCGTCAGGTAGGTCTGCAGCACCTCATCCTCGGGGCGGGCCGCGCCTGCCTCGGAGGTCAGAAGAAAGTTCATCTTCTGCACCATCCGGTTGCGGATGATCTCATCATTGCCATCCAGCCCCAGCGCCAGCGCCTCGCGGTACAGAACCTCGCGGTTAAGCCAATCCTCTTTCATATTGGCCAGCTCTTCAGCTGTCGGAGGGCGCCGCCAGGTGTCTTCGAACTGGCCGGCCAGAACATCGATCTGCCGCTGATCAATGATGATGACCCGTGGATCCGAACCCGCAGACCACTCGCCCGGTTGCGCAAGTTTGAACCAGCCAAAGATCGCAAGGCTGAGAAGCGCAAAATGGACAAAAGGTTCCGTCACAATCCGCCGGATCAGGCTTTGCTTGCGTATCGACGGCAGAGCCCCAGATGGAGGGTTCGTTGTTTGCCAGCTCACATTCATCAGATCATTACCCATCTCTTCAGACGCCCTTGGGCATCAGCAGTTTCAACGTAAAGCTCACCGTGTCGGCGGCCGAGATCGTGTCATCGTCAAAGTTGTGTTCGTAGGACAAGGACCACTGCCAGGGCAGACCTCCGCCTTTGACGAGCCTGGACACTTTGACCCCCAGCGGCAGGCTGCTGAATTCGCCGGCTTCCCAATCATAAACGAACACCATCTCGGATGTTCCGGCGGACCAGCCATTGCCAAGGTTGTAATTGAACACGGGCTGGATTGTGGACAGGTTGACATCTGGCCGGTCGTCATCTCCGGCGACGGTGAAAAGGTTCTGGTTGAAAAATCCCCAGAGCCCCCATTTTTCCTGTTTCGCAAATCCTGCCGCTGGTCCCAGAGCCCATTTTTCCGCGCTCAATCCATCCTCACCGG
Source organism: Ruegeria sp. CH8 (assembly GCF_056536985.1). Taxonomy (NCBI): domain Bacteria; kingdom Pseudomonadati; phylum Pseudomonadota; class Alphaproteobacteria; order Rhodobacterales; family Roseobacteraceae; genus Ruegeria; species Ruegeria sp. CH8. Next base: position 25,859 of record NZ_JBQFQR010000027.1, read on the forward strand.
CGGGCAACAGAGCCACGGCACCCACTCCGAAACGACCCCAGCGCCGATCAAAGGTTATGAGGTCAAACAGGGTGGTGTCGCTCAGCCCCGACTGCCCAGTGGCGCTGTCCGTCACATATGGCAGTGTAAGCCGTGCAATGTGGTTGGTTGATCCCAACGTAAACGGGATCGCGGCGCGGAACTGTACCAGACTGCTGTCCTCTGGCGAGTTGTGCAGATTGAACGAATGAAACCCTTGCAGCTGAAACGACATGATCGACGCCGTCGGATCGTTGGCTGCAGATTGCAAAGACTCAGATGTCTCCTGTGCGTGGATAACGCAAGGGACCAGAACTCCTGCAATCACCCATGACAGTGTCAGCTTCATGTTGAAAATCCCGCAGGTCAGAACGCTAATGAAACCACGGCCGTCAGGATATTGCTTTCGAACCGCCGCTTTGCCGCAAACTCATGTGTGTATTTAAGTTTGAGGGAAGCTTCGGCGCCCAACAGCGTTCCGCCATCATAGGTAACAAGCGGCCCGATACCGCTGACCTGAGCCCGCAGGCTACTTGCCCCCAGGGCGATCCGGGTAAGCTCAGCACCCGCGCCGCTGTCATCTTCAAGCTGATGGTAGGTATAGCCAGCTAGGCCAACGCCCCAGCCCGAGCGGAAGCGCTGCACCACCGCACCTTCTAATTGAAACGCGGGAGCCGTCTGATAGTCGGTCGCATCGTTTTCTTCGCTGAACAAAAGGCTGGCCGCGCCTGAAACCTCAAAACCACGTTCCGGAACGAACCACGTCGCGGCAAAAAAGGGCTGAAAAGACCAGAAATTCTTGCCCGCATTCAATACGTGAACTGTGCGCTCCTGCAGATTGACGGATGCCGTATTATACTCGCCAGTTGGCGCATAAACGGTCAGCCCCGTGCTGTAATGTAGATTACCGCGGTGCCACCCCATCAAACCTGTCAGGCTGATGTCCCCGAAGCTGGAGAGCGTGTCGTCAATGTTCGCACCCTCCAAAGGGGGGCGGATTGCAGTGAAGGTCAGCTCTGCGATGGGAAAAGGAACAGTTAAGTTAAAGGCAGGTGTTCCGCCAAAAATTTCGGCGTCGAACACCTGAGTAACACCCAGTCGCCAGAGATTAAGTTCAAGGTCTGCGTCCGCTGCAATCGGAAGCCCTGCAAGCGAAACGCCGTCCACGCTGCCATCAAGATGGTCGAATGTCAGGCTTGTGTAAGTTCCCGGCTCGGGGACAAAACCCGCAAACGTATCTCTGGTTCCCAGAAAATAGGCGCCCAACCCTCCTTCAACCGCAATTGCTGGTTTTACCGTCAGAAAAGTAAGGGCAGCAATGACGGCCGCGCCCATCATCGGGCGCTTGTCACGCAAAAACATCTTCATTTGTCACCTCGTTCAAATCACTTCACGCGTTTGCCGCGCTTTTTTCGAGTTTTAGGATCAGGGCGTGTACCAAATGGGTGAGGTATAGGCCCGTTCCTGAATAGTCTCAGGCGCGCCTTCAGGCAGTTCGACACCAAAGAACTTGCGGTCATAGGTCGTCCAGCGCGGGGTCGGGATTTCCAGAACCCGCACGTAATAGAACGCGCTCTGATCAGGATCGAAATCCGGGTCTTCCCAATAGCCGCCTAATATCGCCTGACCGATATCGTTTGTATATGTGGCCTCTTGCGCGTTGACGGTATTGCCGACCACCCCATCGCAGGCCGCGTCAATCACCTCGCGCCCGCCGCAGGAAATGTCGTAGACCTTCTCGCTGGTGGAGCCATCCGCATTCAACCAGCCCTTGATGACCTGCACCCGGTCCAGGTTGGCCCCATCGGGATCACGCAATGCCCGAATTAGGAATCGCGGCGCACGGCCTTCACTCTTTCCCAGATCACCCCCCATAGGTACGCCATTGGCGTAGCCATGCGCCGCGAAGTCCGACCGAGGGAGGTCGGATGCTTCAAATTCATACCCGGCAAACACACGCACACGAAGCCGCGTGCCCGAGGTCGCATAAACCTCGCGCCGCATCATCGCGTCAAAGATTGCCTCGCGCGTATTCTCGCGCGCCCAAACTGCCGCCAGACCGGACGCTGATGTTTGCCACGCATGGATCGCATTTTCAGGCGCACCCAGTCTTCCGGCGATGGTTTCTTCGAACCGAACGGGGTCAGCAGTGGGTTCAAGCTGCGCAACCTTTCCAAAGAAACTTTCTTCACGCGTTGTGGGCAGCGAGGTATGCGCGTCTGTAGATCCGATCATGCCGAATTTGAAAGGGTTTGCACCCAATTCAGCTTCGTAAACCAGACCCCTTCGCAATGCTGGTCGAGCGTATTCGTTCGGCAACATATCCGGTGTTTTCGCATCGGAGCCAAAATTGGCCGTGTCCCATGTTTCGAAATCCGCGAATTCGTCGTCCGGTGACAGCATCGGATGCGCTTCACCGTCCCCTTTCATCTGGGTGACCTCGTAGATCGGTTCCCATCGCGCGCGACGCTCGGCAAAGGCCTGATCAATTTTTTCATCCGAGCCATACCGGGTGTCGTCGAACATCAGCCCGTTTGACAGGTTGCCGTTGTGCGGAATGGCAAGCACGCGCCCACCCGTTTCTTCCTCAAGCGCCTCCATCCAATCCCAAAGGTCTTCGGGGTTTACGCCTGCATCCGACGAAAGCGGAACACGGGCGTTCGCGACGTCCTTGCCGTCGCGGTAAACCACCACGCGGTGCATGTTGTTTCCATTTGGAGTTGAAGACCATTCGAACCCAATAATCGCCGAGAACAAACCCGGTTCGTTTGCGGATTCCGCTGCGTCAATTGTTTCTTCCCACGGACCACGCGAGAAATCGGGGTTGTTCGAGTATGGGTTCTTACCTTCAAACCGGGAGCCGGCCCACAGGTTCCACGCTTCTCCAGCCGCCTCGGCTGAACCATCCTTGACATAACCATGCAACGTTTGACCGAATTCGGTATCCAATACTGCGGGGTCGTCCCGCTTGAGCATGGGCGCGACGCCAAGCCCTTCGGCGTGATCCGAGATCACCAGCCAGTCTAACGGACGAATGAGGCGCACGGTAACACCCATCTAAGACTCAACCTCTTCGCCCTTAGCGAACCGAAACGCTTCGGCAGGGCCAAGGTTGTTGCCGATCATTCCGGCATCCGGCGAATAGGATGTGTGCAGGTGGGTATCACCAAAAAGGACCTGATTAGGGAAATCCTGTTGGGGGTAAGGTGAGTACTCACGCTCGCCCGGATTCGGCGGTGGTGCGTCCTGAGCGAAGGCCGTTGAGTACAAAGCAATGATGGATACCGTAAGCGCTTTTAGATGCATGGTTAAATCCTCAAGATGGCGTGTACCAGATGGGGGATGTATAGGCCCGTTCCTGGATTGAAACCGGAGCGCCGTCGGGCAGTTCGGTGCCAAAGAACTTGGCGTCGAAGGTTGTCCAGCGCGGGGACGGAATTTCAAGCACGCGAACGTAGTAGAAAGCCGACTGCGTCGGGTCGAAATCGGGGTCTTCCCAGAAACCGGCCAGAATGGCCTGACCGATATCGTTGGTCCAGGTGGCCGTTTTCTGATCGACCGTATCACCGACCGGACCATCGCACGCCCCATCTATCAGCTCACGCCCGCCACACGCGATGTCGACGACCCGTTCGGTAGTGGTGCCGTCAGCATTCATCCAGCCCTTAACGATCTGGACCCGATCGAGATTGGCCCCGTCGGGGTCTCGTAAGGCTCTCACCATGAAACGCGGTGCGCGACCATCGCCCGAAACGGCCAGACTCGCGCCCATCGGTACTCCGTTCTCATAGCCGTAAGTGTCGAAATCCGAGCGTGGCAGGTCCGTCTCTTCAAAGTCATATCCTGCAAAGACACGAACTCTCATGCGCGTCCCGGTCGTCGCAAAAACCTCGCGTCGCATCATGGCGTCAAAGATGGCCTCGCGGGTGTTTTCGCGCGCCCAAACGGCTGCCAACCCCGAGGCCGATGTCTCCCATGCCTTGATCTGGTTGGCCTCGTCGCCGAGCCGGCCAGTAATAGCTTCATTGAAGCGCATCTCGTGGGCCGAAGGCTCAAGGGCTGTGATCTTGCCAAAGAAGTTCTCTTCGCGGGATGTGGACAAGGACGTATGAGCGTCCGTCGATCCAATCATCCCAAACTTGAACGGGTTAGCGCCAAGTGCGGCCTCATGTTGCAGACCCAGACGATAGGCCGAGCGCGCATATTCGCGCGGAAGCATTTCGGGTGTTTTGACCTCGGTTCCGAAACTGCCTTTGTCCCATGTCTCAAAGTCCGCGAATGCGTCATCCGGTGACAAGGCCGGGTGGGTTTCCCCGTCCCCTTTCATCTGGGTCACCTCGTACAGAGGCTCCAGACGTTGCCGCCGCTCGGCATATTCTGCGGACAAAGGTTCCCCCGAGAACCGTTTGTCATCAAACATCAGCCCGTTGGACAGGTTCCCATTATGTGGGATGGCCAGAAGCTGGCCGCCGGTTTCGGACTGGTAGTCCTCCATCCAATCCCACAGCGCCTCGGGATCATTGCTAAGCTCATTGGACAGAGGAATACGGGTATTCGCCTCTTCCTTGCCATCCCGATAAACGACGACACGGTGCAAGTTGTTGCCGTCCGGGGCCGAACTCCACTCATATCCGATAAAGGCGGTAAAGCTGCCCGGCACATTGGCCTCTTCAGCGGCATCGATGATCTCTTCCCACGGAACCTTGGGGACATTCTGATCCGACGCCAGATGGTTCGTACCTTCATAGGCGCGGCCCAGCCACAGGTTATAAGCAGCTTGTGTGCTTTCGATCGTTTTCTGGTTGACCAGTTCGTATAGTTCTGCGCCCAGTGGATCTTCCAACAATGTCGGATCAGCGCGTGTCAGCAGCGGGGCGATGCCAAGCCCGTCGGAATGATCGGATACCACCAGCCAGTCCAGTGGTCTCTGCAATCTGGCCGGGATGCCCGTGGACGCAACCACCGTTTCGCCTTTGGCAAATTTATAAGCATCCGCGGGGGACAGTTTGTTAAAGACCAATCCGGCATCCCACGAGTAAGACGTGTGCAGATGCGTGTCGCCGAAAAAGACCTGATTGGGAAAACTCTGATCCGGATATGGGGAATATTCAGCCCGATCTGGCGCAACATTGGGCGCATCCTGCGCCACTGCCGAATGTGCTAATATACCTGCAATGCAAGTCACAACAACGCAAGTGACCGCAGAAGTCGAGAATAGAAGTCCACGAGAACCCTGAGCGGAATACATCTCCAATGCCCCCATAATATTGTTTATTATCAGGTAATTACGCTATTGTAACGTGAACGTTATTGGGCAAAGCTAACAGAACGGTTTGCCAAATACTTTCCCATATGGGGTAATTGAGATGAAGAAATCCGAGGTTCAGCTTTTTCCCATTTTCTCCTCCGCCTGGCTCAAAGGTGTTTCGGAAGACAGTCTGGAACAGCTCAAACAGATTTCGGAAATCGTCACGTACAAGGACAAGGAAACGATTTACGCTATTGGTGGGCCGCAAAGCTTTCTCTATGGCACCGTCTCGGGAAAGGTTCAGGTTCGCCTCGCCCTGACCGAAATAGAGCCGGTCTTGGGCCATATCCACCACCCCGGTGCCTGGTTCGGTGAATCAGAGTTGTTGCTTGGCGTTGACGGCCTGGTGGAAATGAAGGCCGCAGGCGGTGTCAGATTGGTCAGGATCGCCTATTCCCGGTTTCGGCCACTGGCCAACGAACGCCCTGATCTGTGGGAGGCATTTGCCCGCCTTGCCTCGATGAATCAGCTGCTGGCCATGTCAGCGGCCAATGACCTTGCGCAACGAAACACACGCAAACGCATCACGGCCGCGCTTTTGCGATTGGGCGGATGGCGTGGCGCTTTGCAGGGTGCCGAACCGACAGACACCGTTGTAGCCAGCCAGCAGGAACTTGCGGACCTGTCGAATATCGCCCTGTCAAAGATCTCGGTGTATTTAGGAGAAATGGCGACCGAAGGCCTGATACGCTTGGAATATGGTCGCACCGTCTTGCTCGATTTGGACGGGTTGCGTCGCGTGGTCGAGGAATAGAGCTATGCTTGCTGGGGCTCATCATATGCACAACCGATTTTGGAAACGAACCCCCCTGACCTTTTCTCGGGTTTTAACAATCGTTTTAATCTTCTGTTTTGGGGTGTTCGGTCCACGTTCGGCTTTGGCATGCCAAATTTGCGTCACGTTGCCCGAGACTTCACTTGCGGATCATTTGATCACGGCAGATGTCGTCGTTTTGGCGGTACCGGCGCCGGACAACGCGTTCAAATTGGTGCTGTCAGACGAATTCTAACCAGTCTCAGTTTGCCGCAGAAACCGCGAACCTATCCGGAACAAAGCTGACGCCACTCGGTAAGAGCGGCGGTGCGCGTCAGCTTGAAGGTGTCTCGGCTGGTTAGCGATCTTTCCTGGTTGAAGTGGTTGTGGACAGAGGAATGGACGGAGGCGAATTTCTGCAAACTTCGCATGCGCCGGAAACGTTGCATGGCGCGTTCACGCCGTCGAAACGGAAGATGCGAACTCTCTACGCGGTTGTTGAGCCACCTGCCCGTCTGTTGTTTTTCGAGCGCGCCCATTTCTCTGAGCGCAGCCTTGTAGGAAGCGAAGCGATCTGTGACGATCTCTTCGGCGCAACCGTGCCGCTTCATCAATTTCTTGAGGAATTTCAGTGCTGCAGCTTTGTTTCGGCGTTTGGTGACGACTGCTTCCAGCACTTCACCCTCATGGTCTATGGCCCGCCAGAGGTAGTGCCTCTTACCATTCACCTTCACAAAGACCTCGTCCACGTGCCACTTCCATTTGGAGAACGCGCGCAGCTGCTGAACACGCTTCCGTCTGATCTCAGCAGCAAACATCGGCCCGAACCTGTTCCACCAATATCGGACGGTTTCGTGGCTAACGTCGATCCCGCGTTCGTGTAGCAGATCTTCGACATTCCGAAGCGACAATGGGAAACGGATGTACAGCATCACCGCAAGGCGGATGATCTCGGGACTGGTTTTGAAGTACTTGAAAGAGGCAGGCCTGGTCATGGGCAAAAGCTACGCAACCACCCTGCCCCGCTCAAGCAAAGTTAATCTGACGAGACCCAGTAAAATTCTTCTGACAAGACCCCCTAAAGATCTCGCATCGCTAGCATTGGCTCAGCGAGTTACGTGAACCGAACACTTGGCGTGATGCACAACTTTGTTCGCAGTGGAACCTAAAAATAAATCCTCGAAACCAGGCTTGTGCGAAGCCAAGACGATGCAATCCGTGTCGCTCACATTTGCGAAGTCGACAATGGCCCTGCCCGCGTGCCCAGAGATGAGCCGAGCCTTCGAGCCTGGAAATTCAGAGGCAGTCTGCTGCAGGTTTTCCAGGATTTCATGCCGCGTATTGGCAAGTACTTCGCTGGGGATCTGAGACCCTACGTAAGCCGGAATTGGCTCTTGGACGTGCATCACGGTGAATACAGCGTCCGCATCAGCCAATTGGCGCGCGGCCTCAAACGACGCTTGTGTGTCGTGTTCTTGGTCCAGAGCAACCGGGATCAGGATATTCTTGTACATTTGACCTCCTATCTACTGCTCCGATGATTTCAATTTGGTTCCTCGGCAGCAGGAAACCTACACAGGCTCAGACTTTGAAGATTTCCCCGCGCTCTTTGTAGCGGCTACAACATCATCAACTGTTTTCTCAACAGCTTCAGCTTCGGTTTCAGCGACATAAGATGCACAACGGGACACGGTTTCGAACCATTCCTGCGCGTCAGCAACCAACCGCTCAGCCGAATGGCGCTGCCATTCCGCAATGCTCTGAAGAGCTTTCGATGGATCGGACGGGTTCGCGGAAGACACATTGCGTGCAGCTTGTAGAGCCGTCCGGACCGCCTCATGACGCCGTTCGAACCAATGCTGCGCAAAGGCCTCTGTTTCTTCGAGCAATTTTTCTTGCGCGTCCCAAAATTGTTCGATCTGGGCACCGAAGGCCGGATTGCCAGACATGGGCGGCTGCATTTGCTTGAAAACATCCAAAAGTGAGGTCGGGTTATTTGTGTTGGATTTCTTTGTCGACATCGAAAACTCCTCCTCATCTACTGAATGAGCTATTGTGCCACCTGCGGCGCGCTTTCGCCTTAATACAGATCAATATCCCTTATTTTTAAGTCCCTTGGCATAGGCTGCGACGGGACACTCGCATTCTTTCCAACATCGGTTCCTAGAAGGCAGGGTTGGAGTTAGAGTCGTTTAGACAAGAACTTAACGCTTGGTTTTCTATGCACATTGCCGGCTTTCTGATTACCCTTGGTGTCCTCTTTCTTGCCGGATTGGCGGCCGACCAACTTGGCCGGGCCACGCATCTCCCTCGTGTTACAACCTTACTTTTCCTCGGTCTGATCGCCGGGAACGCCGGAATGGGGTTGATCCCACTCGACGTTGCAATGTGGTTCGACGAGATATCCATTGTGGCCTTGACGATGGTCGCGTTTCTTCTTGGAGGATCTTTGACCCGCGAGAACCTGGTTCGGCATGGCCGAGCCATTCTGACGATTTCGGTTTCAATCGTGGTGGCAACCCTTGTTATTGTGTCTGCCGGACTGACCGCAATTGGCGTACCCTTCGGGTTGGCGTTGGTGCTGGCGGCAATTGCTACGGCTACAGCTCCGGCCGCAATGACAGACGTGATCAATCAATCTGGGGTGTCCAACAGCTTCACCGAGACATTAAAGGGCGTCGTCGCAATTGATGACGCTTGGGGTCTGTTAGTTTTCAGCATCGCCTTAGTTCTGGCCGGTCATTCGGATGGTTGGGCCACAGTCACGACCACGGCGATTTGGGATTTCGGAGGGGCTATTTTGTTGGGTTCCGCACTAGGCGTGCCATCCGCTTACCTGACTGGCCGCTTGAAACCGGGAGAGCCAATGCAGGCAGAAGCAGTGGGAATAGTCTTTCTTACAGCGGGCCTCGCGCTTTGGCTGGAGGTTTCATTCTTGGTCGCAGGCATGGTTGCGGGCGCAGTGATCGGGAATCTTGCCCGCCATCATGATCGTGCTTTTCACGAGATCGAACATATTCAGTGGCCGTTCATGATTTTGTTCTTCCTACTGGCTGGCGCCACGTTGGAAATTGAAGCCTTCGGTTTGATGGGCTGGGCTGGTGCTCTTTTCCTATTCTTGCGCGCCGTCGCCCGCCTTGTCGGGGGTTATTGCGGAGCAAAACTGGGCGGCCTGCCTCGCCGTCAGACCCGCTGGTTCGGTCCCGCTTTGTTGCCACAGGCTGGTGTCGCGGTAGGTATGGCCCTTGTAGCTGGAGAACAATTTCCGCATTGGGCCGCGTCGATCATGGCCTTTACTCTAGCCAGTACTGTGGTCTTCGAGGTGTTGGGGCCGCCACTGACTCTCATGTCAATCAAACGCACGGCTGACACGGACTAGCAGATTGGTCGGTGACTATTCAGACTGGATCGACTCAAGGAAGGCGAGCAAATTCGCCAACGGCAGGCCGACCATCATAGGTTGCCCATTAGGTAGAGCCACTGCGATTTGTTGGTCTGTCTCAAACACCGCGCCAAAGATTGGCATTTCGCCGCCATGGGCGAGCAATTGTGAACGACCATCAATCTGTTCAGCTATGCGAACTGTCGGAAACACACCGTCGTTTTCGCCCGCCAATTTGGTTAGGTCGGGTGTTCGAATAGCCAGCATTTCGGCCATTGGTCCGTCTCCGGTCGCTTCGAAACCGTGACATTGCCAGCAATACGTCCGGTACAAATCACTTCCCTCACTGACGCTGACCTCCTGCGCTAGTGCAGGCCCCGTGAACAACAGTGCCAGTAAAATCCCTCGATAAACCTGCATATTCTCCTCCAAATCGCTGCCACAAAAGAAGATCCCATTAAACAGTATAGCTAAGGAACGTGTTTGGCCTTGCTCATGTTGTCCGCACCAGCACGAACATTGGCGTTTCAGTCGAATAGCGTTTGAGCACGCGCCTAATCTACTCCAGGCAGGCCTCCAACTACGCCACTTCGTCATTGACCTCACCACCCTTGCGCCCAGACGGCACTCCTTCCAATGCGTTCAAATGCCAACGAATTCGCCAGAGGTGATAAGACACGCGATGTAACCATCTGAGGGCATCCAAGCGAGCCCAGACCACGTCGTCCGGCAGACTGTCAGTCGCAGCGTCGGAGATGAGCAAGTCTCTGCGAAGTCTCCTCTGTCGTCGCAGAAAACGGCGAACGCGATTCAGCGTGATTTCACACTGCGCTGGATTGTCGATTTCCAAATAGCCATCAGTCGCTGCAATCGCCACTAAAGCAAGCCGTTTCAAGCGCGGGTCTTTCGGCAACTCGTTTATCCGATCATCTTGGCTACACCGGTAAAGCAACCGATCAAGATGATCGAGGATATGGTACATACCCTTGATGCTGGATAACTCTACGTCGAACCTGCTGGACAATTCTATCTTATCTAGATACAAGCGCGCTTCGGATATAGCAGTCTCAATGTTGTCCTGCCCAAAGTTGATTCCGTTTGGCTGAGATGCCCCCATACATAACCGAAGGTGCGCTACTTCGGCCCTTACAATTTGTTCGACTGCAGCTTTTGCTGCATCCACAGCTATTTCCGGCGTCCCAAGGACAAGCGGATCCAGAGGTCTCGTTAACTCAGCACCTCGGTCGGGTACGAGCGCCTCGACAAATCTGGCAAAGGGTTTGGCGAAGGGCAATATCAGCGCCACGCCTATGGCGTTGAAGAAACTATGGAACGCGACAAGCGCAGTCAGAGAATTTCCTGCCCCCGCCCCGCTTATAAAGACCGAAGTAAATGGCTCCAGCAAAAAACATGCCATTACTCCTGTCATCACGTTGTAGATCACGTGAGCAAGACCGGTTCGACGAGCCATCGTGCCTCCACCAAAGGTGGCTAGAACAGCGGTGAAAGTTGTCCCCACGTCCATTCCAATGACGAGTGCCGCCGCTTGAGGGAAGTTCACAGCACCAGCGCTTAACGCAGCCAATGCTGTCGCAACGCCAGCGCTCGAAGACTGCGTCACCATCGTTATCAGGGTGCTGTCAGACGAATTCTAACCAGTCTCAGTATGCCGCAGAAACCGCGAACCTATCCGGAACAAAGTTGACGCCACTCGCTAAGAGCGACAGCGCGGGTCAGCTTGAAGATGTCTCGGCTGGTCAGCGATCTTTCCTGGTTGAAGTGGTTGTAAACGGAGGAGTGGACGGCGGCGAATTTCTGTAAACTTCGCATGCGCCTGAAACGCTGCATGGCGCGTTCTCTTCGTCGGAACGGCAGGTGAGAGTTCTCAACCCGATTATTAAGCCACCTGCCCGTCTGTTGTTTTTCAGTGGCTCCCAGTTCTCTGAGCGCGGCCCTGTATGACGCGAAGCGATCCGTTACAACTGTATCCGCTGTACCGTGTCGTTTCATCAATTTCTTGAGGAATTTCAATGCTGCCAGCTTGTTTCGACGTTTGGTGACGACGGCTTCGAGCACCTCGCCTTCATGATCGACGGCGCGCCAGAGGTAGTGACGTTTGCCGTTCACCTTCACAAAAACCTCGTCCACGTGCCACTTCCATTTGGAGAACGCGCGCAGCTGCTGAACACGCTTCCGTCTGATCTCAGCAGCAAACATCGGCCCGAACCTGTTCCACCAATATCGGACGGTTTCGTGGCTAACGTCGATCCCGCGTTCGTGTAGCAGATCTTCGACATTCCGAAGCGACAATGGGAAACGGATGTACAGCATCACCGCAAGGCGGATGATCTCGGGACTGGTTTTGAAGTACTTGAAAGAGGCAGGTCTGGTCATGGGCAAAAGCTACGCAACACCCCTGCCCCGCTCAAGCAAAGTTAATCTGACAAGACCTTACTGTTTGAGTAGAGCATTGGCGTCCAAAAAATCAGGTGTCTCAAAGCCTTCAGAAAACCAGCTGCAAATTGGTGTCAGTAGTGATCTTGCCCGGGACTCGCAGTTTTGGTCTCGCCACAGTAAAGCAAGACTGGTAGCTGCTCGTAACTCCAGTGATTTTGCATGTTGCGCGTGCGCTCGGTCAATCGCCTTTTGAAACTGCAGTTCCGCGCTAGCAGTGTCACCAGATTCTAAGTGTAGGATGCCTTTTAACCGTTCCAGCTCAGCAAGGAAAAAGCGTTCTTGGTTTGAAGATTTAATAGCTTCGGCTTCCTCCATGGCAACCCATGCCGAGTCAAAGTGGCATGCGTCAATGCAGCTTGCAGAAAGGAAAGCAAGCCATTGAGTATCACCAAGCCCTGCACCCGTTTCGTGCCATTTTTTTAGCCCGGTTCTCAACTGATCCAAACCCTCCTCATACTCGCCCAACCCACATAGAGCGCGGCCCCGGCACATTCCTCCAAAGGCCAACCAAGCCGCCAGACCATGTTCCCGGGCATGCGTGACGGCCGCTTCAGATGCGGACAGAGAAGCCGCGAACTCCCTGCGGTGATTGAGAATAACAGCCTTGAAGCTCAGCGCCCAACCGACACAATGGCTGACCGACAGATCTTGGCTGAAAGAGAGCCCTTCTTCTGCCATATGGACGGCACTGTCTGGGAACCCGCTCAACCACAAATTCCAGGCTGAGTACAACCTGCAAATAACACCAGCGCTATCGCCATGAATCGCGACTTCTTCCCGACGTTGCCGTTCACAAAGAGTGTCGTCAATTTCTATACCCGCTTGAAGGTGTTTCGCAGCTTCCTTGGATTGGCCTACGAAGAATAGGCTCGTGCCGAGAACTCTGTGTCCAAGTGCACGCCGCTGCGCATTGCCCTCTTTTTTAGCGAGAGAACCCAGCTTCTCTGCAAGGTTCAAAGCGTGTCGGTGTTCTCCTCTGGAGAGGCGATAGTTCCAATACCCCCTCAGAATTGGGAACAAGTCTTCCGTTCGGCCAAGGCGGTCACAAAGTTTGCGCGCTCGCTGATACGCCCTCCTCACTTCCGGCGCTGTCCAGCCCTTTGAGAATGTCAGAGGGACAGCCAATTTGGATTGTAGCTCTAACTCAACCTCCATCTTTCTGGTTGGATGATCAATGGCGGGAACCAATTTCAACCCAATGTTAAAATGCGCTATAGCCTCCACGTTTGAAGAACGAGCTATCGCTTTCTCACCGGCTTTGATCCAGAATTTAATCGAGGCATCATGCTTGCCTGCTTCCAAAAGATGGTAGGCCAATGTTTCAGGCCTTTTGCCCGCAATCTCTGGACGCATCGTTTCGATTACCTCTGCTGAAAGAGCGTGCAATCGTCGCCGTTTCGCCTTCAGCAAAGACGCATACGCAGTGTCACGGACTAGCGCATGCTTAAATTCATACTTCGCGTGAGGCGGTTTTCCCCGTTGTTGAAGCAGCCCGGCGGCCACGAGTCGAGCCAATCCTAGTTGCAATTCCTCATCTTCAATTGAAGAAACAGCAAGCAGCATTTCATAGTCGAATTCTCGACCAAGTACGGCACCAAATTGCGCTATCATTCGTAATTTGGGAGACTGGTCCAATCTTGCCATGAGGGAGTCCTGCAACGTTGCTGGGACAGCTGTATCCGACAGCTGGCCTTTTAACTCGAGACGTCCATTTCGCTTTTGTACGAAACTCGCCTCCAACATCGCTTTGGTAAGTTCTTCAACAAAAAGTGGCACTCCGTCAGTCTTGCCCACGATATGCTCGACCATTTCCTGTGGCAGTTGATCTCCTCCAGTTTGCAAATTTATCAGGTTTTCGACTTCAGTCCTCTTCAAACGATCAAGGACAATTGGGCGCATGCATCGGCGGCTTGGCCAGTGCGGTTTAAATTCCGGGCGAAAGGTGAGGATATTGAGGATTGGAGCATTTGTAGATTTTTCGAGTTGGAACGCCAACAACTCCAATGTTGACGGGTCCGCCCAATGCAAGTCTTCCCAAGCCAAAATGACCGGTCTTTTGCTGGCCTCGTCCAAGAGCCAAACAACGATTGCCTTCATCGTTTGCAATTTTTGCTGCTGCGGTGCCAGTCTTGTTGGCGGATACCTGTCGTCAGGAAGCGGAATCGACAACAATGAGGCTAGCAAAGGTATCACTTCAATCAACGGTAAGTTTAGACCGCGAAGAGCTCCTTCCAGTTTTGCCAACTTGCCATTGGCTCCATCTTCGCGGGCAAATCGCAACACGTGCTCCAAGTGGACGATAAGAGGGTAAAATGGACTGGTTGTATGATGGGGTGAGCAGCTGATCGTTATCCGTGCGTAGTCCGTTTCGCCAAACTCTTCGCGCATTGCTTCTAACAATCGGGATTTCCCTATCCCAGGCTCCCCGCTTATCAAAACAACCTGACTTGTACCTTCCCGACTCAACTGCCAAGCACGATTTAACAGGTCTAATTCATGTTTGCGCCCGACAAATGGACTGAGAGTACCGGAGTGTGCTGACTTAAACCGGGTCTCGGCTGCAGGCTCACCGACCACCCGCCAAGTCGCAACGGGTTTTTCAAATCCCTTGAGTCGTTGTGCCCCAAGTGCTTCAAAATCCAGCGCACCCCCGATTAGTTTGTGGGTAAAGGCATCTGTCACTACTTGGCCTGGTAAAGCCACATTTAGCACCCGGGCAGCCAGGTTAGGAGTTTCACCGACAACGGCATCCTTTTCCGTCGTGGTTTCGCCTACTATGTCGCCGATTACGACCTTTCCGGTGGCCACTCCGACTCTGGCCGTAAGTGATTGCTCGGAAACACTTTTTAAAGATTGCACCGCTTTTGTGACAGCCATTCCTGCGCGAACAGCACGCTCCGCTTGGTCCTCATATGCGCGCGGCCAGCCAAAGAAAGCGAGCACTCCATCGCCGAGAAACTTGGCAACATGACCTTCGAAACGAGCAACCAAACCGGCCACTGTGTCCTGATACCGTCGCATAACTTGATGCAGGTCTTCTGGATCGAGCTGTTGTGAGAGTGCTGTTGAGTCAACCAAATCGCAAAACATTACAGTCAGTTGTCGTCGCTCGGCATCAGCCGTGCGCATGGACGTTGACCTAATTCCCAAGCTCGTGGTTTCTGACGGTTCAGCTCTTTTTTCAACAAGAGCAGCGATGGCGCGCGACAACGACTTGCGATCGCCCATGGCTTCAACACCTAGTTCGATTAAATCATCTTCACCGAGGTATGGTAGGTGCTCAAATTTGATCCTGTTTTTGGCGAAGGATTCACTGTATTCGCCAAGGCCCAATTGTTCGAGCCACTCACCGACGTTATGAGACATGACTGCCTCTTGGACAGTTGAAGTGACTCCAGTCTAATAGGTTTTTGCTCTTCAAGCTATCTTGGCTGGGCGCGCGACCTTGTTGGGCAGTGGCAAGTTGACCGCGCCCTCCTCCGTCAAGCCCAGCAAGGCCATGAGATTCTTGCGATGTCGTCATTTCCGTAGCGAAATTTCTGCACCGTGTGTGCTGTCAGACAAATTCGAACCAGTCTCAGCCAGGCCAGTATAGCTGCCCCTTATGCCGCACCAAGTTCGCGCCACTCTGCGAGAGCGGCGGTGCGTGTCAGCTTGAAGATGTCTCGGCAGGTGAGAGATCGCTCCTGGTTGAAGTGGTTGTAGACGGAGGAGTGGACGGAAGCGAATTTCTGTAAACTTCGCATGTGCCTGAAACGCTGCATGGCGCGTTCTCTTCGTCGGAACGGCAGGTGAGAGTTCTCAACCCGATTATTAAGCCACCTGCCCGTCTGTTGTTTTTCAGTGGCTCCCAGTTCTCTGAGCGCGGCCCTGTATGACGCGAAGCGATCCGTTACAACTGTATCCGCTGTACCGTGTCGTTTCATCAATTTCTTGAGGAATTTCAATGCTGCCAGCTTGTTTCGACGTTTGGTGACGACGGCTTCGAGCACCTCGCCTTCATGATCGACGGCGCGCCATAGATAGTGCCGCTTGCCGTTCACCTTCACAAAGACCTCGTCGACGTGCCACTTCCATTTTGAGTATGATCGCAATTGCTGAACACGCTTTCTTCGTATCTCGGACGCGAACATCGGACCAAATCGGTTCCACCAATATCGGACGGCCTCCTGGCTCACTTCGATCCCACGCTCGTGCAAAAGGTCTTCCACGTTTCGAAGTGAAAGCGGAAAGCGGATATACAGCATCACTGCGAGGCGAATAATCTCGGGACTGGCTTTGAAATACTTGAAGGCGGCAGGTTTGGTCATTCCCAAACGCTACGCACTCGCCCTGCCCCGCTCAAGTAAAGTTAATCTGACAAGACCCGATAGGACACTGTGTACCGCAAATAGAAGTAAACAGCGTACAAAACTGCATCCTTGGGGAAGTGACAGCCCTTTAACGAGATCATGCAAAAAAACCTGTTCGAAATATTTCGACCGGTAAAAACCTCAGATCACGCAGGCTCGTCAACTAGACCCTAGAGTTTGCGACACATCCAGCTTGCGTCTCACAGAGAGCTTTAGGAATGCCGACCCGTATTCTGGGGTACTACAATCGTGTACCAACCCCGAATTTTCTTCCAGATAGATATGGTGGCTGTTATCACTGTGGTTAGTTTTTCAAATTTTTTTGCTAGCAACGGGGCTTTTTAGTTCCGTTGTCCATCTGGTTGGGGAGATCCAAGTTATGGATAAGAAGACTTTTGAATCGATTGCACAGGTTAAACATGACCCTAAATCCGGCCCCTTGACCGAAGACGAACTGCTGCAGGCGCTCCATGAACAAAGGCTGGCGGTCACCGGTGCGAAGATTGATCGCGATTTTAACCAGATTAGTGAGTTTCAGCGTTTCGTGCGGCTCGAACTTGAGGCGGGCAAGGGGCCAGCATGGACGCCGGAGGTTCAAGATCTGGCAAAAGTAATTGAAGAAGAGGCGTTTGTGCGGATGTACGCCGAGCTTGGGCTGCAGCAAATTCCAGCTGAACGTAGCCACTTTAACAGTGTCCATCAAATGCTGGATGCAATCAATTACGTCGTGCACACTGCGCCCATCTACAAGGACGTAAGCTCTATTTCATGGCAGTTCCCTCTGTCCGCACTGATGAATTTCTGGATGATGACGCCCGCGGGCAAAAGATTGATGCGTATGCCGCAATTCAACTCTGGCATGAACGCGATCATGAAGGCCTGGTGCAAATTCCTTGATAGCCCGGACAGCCGATATGTTCTGAATACCGGACCGACGGGGTGGCTCAATCCGAAGGCGCTTGAATACAACCAGGTCCTTGAAGATTACGTTATTCCGGATAAAGCCGCGCCTTATTGGGGGTGGAAATCCTACAACGACTTCTTTCACCGCATGGTGCGCAAGGATAAGCGCCCAATTGATGACCGTGACACTAATCGCACCATCAATTCGCCCAATGACGGTGTGGCCTGGGCACTGGAGAATTATGTTCAGCGGGCCGACGCGTTCTGGTTGAAGAGTCAGGCCTACTCGATGGCAAACCTTCTGAACAACAGTGAATTTGTCGACCGTTTTGTCGGGGGTTCGGTCTATCAGACTTATGTCAACGGTGGCGCCGATTGGCATGGGTTCAGCGCGCCAATCAATGGAACAGTGGTCGGACTGGAATTGATCGAAGGGTATGCATGGACTGAAAGCGATGCTGTCGGCCCGGATCCGATGTCTGGGCCCTATTCGCAAGGTTGGGCAGCCGGTGTTGCTACACGCGGCCTGATCTACATTGACAGTCACGACAAAAAGCTTGGGGTCGTCTGCGTGGTTCCGATTGGCCTAACCGAGGTGTCCTCGCTGGAGTTTGCACCCCACCTGGCAGTTAACAAGCCGGTCAAAAAAGGGGACTTGCTAGGTAATTTCAGCTTCGGCGGATCTTCGTTTGCCCTGGTTTTCCAGCCCGGCGCAGTCAAGGAGTTTTTGGTTAAGCCTCCGCTTATCGGACGCAACGCACAGCCTGAAGATACGCTGCGCGCCAACGCTAAATGTGCGATTGCCAATCTGGAAGGCGACGACGACTGACCTGCATATCCGGCGGTCTGTTCCGCCGGTTGCCGGAGCTCGTACTGGGGGAGGGGGCGCATGTCGAACGAAGCACAACTGGACCGAAAATATGCGGAACTTCCTGCTGTGATGGCGAGGAAGCTGCCCGCTGACAGACACGCCGTTTCAGATTGGCATCGTGATCTACGAAGGATCGTGGCGGGCAAACGTGACGCCCCTCTACACCCGTCTGTTGCAGCCTTCGATCGTCTGATGAAGCGTGATGGCGTCGTCAGAATGCTGGTCAGCGAAATGATCGACGAATTGGATCCGGAGTATAAACACGTCGATGATATCCCGGAACTTCTTGCTCAGCTCAGCTATATCGTCACCGATGCGCCAATCTGGGAAGAGAAAGAGGAAAAGCGGAACTTCTTCCCGATGTCCAAGCTTTTCACCTATATGATGATGACAAGTGCGGGCGAGGCCGTTTTCCGCAATCGCGCCATGAATGACGCATTGCGGCTTATACTGCGTGAATGGTGCCGTTATCTGGATAGCCCGGCCAGCAGGCATGTGATCAATCGTGGCGCTCATGGTTGGCTGTCGCCGGGAGCGTGGGCTTATAACGAACTTGATGAGTTCATCATTCCCGACCCCGAAGCCGAACATGGTGGCTTTGCAAGTTTCAACGCTTATTTTCACCGTGAGATAAAGCCCAAAGCCCGCCCGGTTTCCGGGCCTGGAGAACCGAAGGTCGTGGTTTCCCCAAACGACGGCAAAGTTTTCCGCGTTGCCCGCGAAGTGGATCTGGAACGGGAGTTCTGGGTAAAAGAGCAGCCCTATTCTTTGCGCGACATGCTTGCGGGCAGCGATCTGACCGAGATGTTCAACAAAGGTGATGTGCTCCAAAGCTATCTGTCGGGTGCAGATTACCATCGCTGGCACGCGCCGGTTTCCGGAAAGATACTGGCCACTGATGTTATCGAGGGGCTGATGTTTTCGAATCTCGCGAGCCTTGGTAATGCGGTCAAGGGTGTCAGCGCTCAGGGCTATTACACGGCCGTCAACACGCGCGGGCTTGTGTTTATCGAAGCGGATCACAAGGCGCTTGGCATTGTGTGCGTTATGCCGGTGGGCATCACCGAGATATCGTCGATCAGACACACAGTCGCGCCGGGTGATCACGTGTCAAAAGGACAGGAGATCGGGCGGTTTTCCTACGGCGGGTCCAGTATGGCGATTCTGTTTCAGAAAGGTGCGATTGACTTCTTTGATGTGAAGAATCCGCCCACGCCCGAGGAAAGTGAAACAATCAAGGTAAACGCAGCCATTGCAGTCTCGAACTGAACGTACTCAGATTCCGCCGCTGCGTTCGATTTGGGCTATTACCCGTGGACTGCCCGATTAGCAGGGTACGGCTGTATCTTGGGACTGCAAACGCATCCGTTTTATGTCGTTTCCAGCGCCGGTTTCAGGATGTTGATCCGGATCGGGTCGACCAAGCCGCGCAGTGGCGCAGAACCAGCATCAAGCAATGGAAAATCCTTTGTCAATCGCCGAGCCGTATTGCCGGAGACAATCACCATCGAGCCGCGCTCCTTGTTCAACTGCTCGAGCCGCGCAGCGGTATTTACCGTCGAGCCAACGACTGTGTAGGTCAGACGCGATCCGTCGCCGACATTGCCTGCAATCACATTACCGGTATCTATTCCAATTCGCGTGCGCAGAGTGATCCCGGCAAACTGTTGAGTTTCTGTGATTTTGTTGATTTCCATGGCCGCCAAAACGGCGCGGTCCGCGTGGTCCGGTAATGTGACCGGAACATTGAAAAGGGCCATGAGGGCATCGCCTTCGAAATTGTTTACGATGCCGCCTTGTCTCGTAATCGGCTCAAGAACTGTATGGAAATACGCGTTCAACATCTCAAGTATACGTTCGGCGGGATGGCTTTCGACAATTCTTGTGAAATCCACGATATCGGTCATCAGAACCGTCGCAACGGTTCTCGTCGGCTCCAGGTCTCCTCCGCTTTCGACCATCTTCTTTGCGACAATATCGGGGATGTATTTGCCCAACATGTCGCGAATGAATTCCATCTGCTGCCGCACCGCGTCATTGAGACGTTTTTTGGTCAATGAACCACTGATCCTGGCTTTCAACAGGACTGGATCAAATGGTTTGTGCAGGTAGTCTTCCGCGCCGAGTTGAATGCACGCTATAGCATCTGACGTCTCATTGATTGCAGATACGACAATGACCGGTAAGGTTCGCAGGTTTGGGTCCGCCTGCATTTCGCGCAAAACTTCGTGACCGGTCATTTCCGGCATGAGGATATCCAGCAAAACAAGATCATATATATTCGCGCGCATCATTTCCAAGGCGACCAGACCGTTTTCCGCCTGATCGGATTCGTGCCCAAGCGCACGAACTGCCATGGACAGTTTCAGGCGGTTGGTTTCGTGATCGTCGACGATGAGTATTTTGCCCGGCTGATCCGTCATAGAATTTCCCCGTCTCTGATCTGTTGCGAGACAATAACAAGCTCGGCTTCCACGGCGCTCCATTCCGAGGCAGCTTTTTGGATAAGCTTTACTGCATCTTCCGCGTCCCCGGACGCACCGATCTTTTCCAACTCGGCGCATTGCGCGGCAAGCGCGGTTGCACCAAAATCTGCGGCGCTCGATTTCACGGTATGCGCGGCGATGCGAAGTTTGTCGGGATCTCCGGCGGCACCGGCTTTGAGTTCGGTGAAGAGTTTGGGCGCTTCTTTGCAAAAGCTTTCAAGCAGTTCATCGAACATGGCCGGTTCCCCACCAATGAGGTCCATCAATCGTTTTATCGCGGACCTGTCGATCAAGGCTTCTGCCTTCTGACGGTTATTGGTGGTTTTTTTGCCCGACCGCTCTGCACATTCCGCCTGTGTGCTTGGATTTTCTGGCGAAAGACCATTGTCGGCTAGCGCGGCGTGGCAAGCTTTTAGAACGGCTATTAATTTAGGAATTTCTATGGGTTTTCGGACAATGTCCACGGCCCCGGCCGCCTGACACGCCAACCAGTCCTGTTGCATAACATTCGCCGTCATCATGACAACGCGGGGCCATCCGGATGGGAACCGGCGCCGCACTTCGGCTGTTGCGTCCTGGCCATCCATTTCCGGCATATGAATGTCCATGAGCACAAGATCATAGGTCTTTTCCTCGAGCCTTTCCAATGCTTCGATGGCATTTTCTGCCGTGTCGATTTTGTACCCCAGCCTTTTCAGGATCTGCGTGGCAAACTTGCGGTTGGTCTGGTGATCATCCGTCAGCAGTATCCGCAGGGGACATCTTTGCGCCAGTTCAGGATCAAGCGTGGATGCAACCGGCTTGAGCGCTTCCGTGTCCGAACCGTCTCCGAAAAGCGTATCTATAAGGGTATTATACAGAATGGACGGTTTGAAGGGTTTCTGAACCAATGCGGTGAACCCATCCAACTGCCCGGCGGAATGCCCCAAGCGCACCAACGCGATGCCGGGGGTCGACTGAATCGCGTCCCTGAATTCAGCATGGTTCGCTTCTGCTTCTGTATAGTGATCCGCATCCACAGCAAAAACATCGAAACGCGTTTCGCCATTGAGCAGGCGAACAGCATCCTGAACGGTTTCGGCCGTGGTGATCTGCATCCGCCATTTTGAAACATACCGCTTCAATTCCTCGCATGTGGTGGACCCGCCATCGCATAGGAGCAACATTGACTTGCCGGTCAGTTCGGCACCCCCAAGCGTCTGATCTTGCGCGATGTCCTGCAGGCCAAGATTTACGCTGAAAGAGAAAGTGGTGCCCACGCCAACGGTGCTGGTTAAACCAATCTCGCCATCCATCAATTCCACCAGCCGTTTTGAAATTGCGAGGCCTAGTCCCGTGCCCCCGTATTTCCGCCTTGTCGAAGCATCCACCTGCCTGAAGGACTGAAACAAGCGGTCGATACGATCCTCGGGGATGCCGATACCGGTGTCGCGTACTTCAAAGTGGAAAGTGCCTGTATTTGGTGACTCCTCAGCGATATAGCGGATATCAATGACCACTTCGCCCCGTTCGGTGAATTTGACCGCGTTGTTGAGCAGGTTGATGAGGATTTGCCGAAGCCGCGTAATATCTCCAACAACCGCTTCCGGCGTACCGTCGTGAATGCGATAGGCGAGGTCGAGATCCCGATCCGACACAACAAAGGCAACCATGTCCAGCGTGCTTTCGACGCAGTCCCGCAGGTCGAGCGGCGCATGTTCAAGCTCCAGCTCACCTGCTTCGATCTTTGAAAAGTCGAGGATGTCATCAATGATCGCGACCAGCGCCTTGCCGCTGTCATGAGATGTCTGAACATAGTCGCGTTGCTCACGGGACAAGGGCGTATCCAACATCAATTCTGCCATACCCAGGATAGCGTTCATCGGCGTGCGAATTTCGTGGCTCATTCTGGCCAGGAATTCGGTTTTGTGCTCGCTTGCGCGTTCCAGCTTGTCGTAAAGCGATTCCAGCTCTGCGCTCATTCGATTGACATTGTCGGCCAGCTCGCCCAGTTCGTCCCGGTTTGCTACAGTCAGCTTGCCGGAAAAATCGCCTGACGATATCTGCGCCAACCGGGTGTTCGTGCGCTTCAAGGGGCGGACGATAGTGCCAGAAAGCGCGTAGCCGACCACCAGCGCGATCAAAACGCTGACAACCGCTGTTGCGATCAGCGTGTACCGCGAAATCTGATAGGCTTTCTTTCCTTGCGCGGCCTTCTGGATCATGTCGGCTTCGGCACTGGCAATGAGTGCGTAACTAAGCCGTTCGATGTTGTCGCCCAGCCGCGCTGCTGTGCGCATCTGGTTGGCCTCGGCAACCTCTGTTTGTCCCGCCACCAACAGCCCGATAACTTCGTAGCCGATCTCGACAAGTTGCGCGTAGT
Source organism: Ruegeria sp. CH8 (assembly GCF_056536985.1). Taxonomy (NCBI): domain Bacteria; kingdom Pseudomonadati; phylum Pseudomonadota; class Alphaproteobacteria; order Rhodobacterales; family Roseobacteraceae; genus Ruegeria; species Ruegeria sp. CH8. Next base: position 48,752 of record NZ_JBQFQR010000027.1, read on the forward strand.
CGCCCTTGATCGTGTTGACCTTTTCCCGGTCTTCGGCCGAAACGAATTCCGCACGATTGAAGTCATACGCGATCTGGCTGATTTGCCGCCGCGCGGTATCCAGATCGCGTGCGCTGTTTTCCAAAAAGGCGTTCGAGACGATAAAGCGCAGCGCAGTCGTATTGCTTTGAAGTGCCTGATACGCAGCTATTTTCCTCTGAAGTTCGATAAGCGACTGAGTTCGCCTGTCCGAGTCTCGGAGTGCTCCGATGCCGACCGCGCCCAGCACAACAAACAGACCAACAAGACCGAACAATGCGATGGAAAGCTTGAAGCTAATCCGTGCGTCGATACGCGCGAAAATTTTTGGCAGCCAGTCGAGCATCAGCTCCGCGCGTGGTCCGCAATTGCGCGGATATCTTCAAGCAGTTCATCCGTGTCGAACCGCTCGCCCAGATACTGAACGCGCATGACGCCATCTGGGTCAATTACTGTGGTGAGGAGATTGTGATTGATAGTGTTACGTGTGTCCGTTGCCATCAGAACGCCAAATGCATTGGCAACGCGACGCACGTCGGCATGCCGACCAGTCAAAAACGACCATCCTTCGGGCGAATAGTCCAGGTTTGTCGCGAACTCCTTGAGAACTTCTGGGTGATCGTATTCCGGGTCCACTGTCACGGACACGAAATAGACGTCTTCGCGATACTCTTCCTCCAGGTCTTCCTGCATTGTGGCGAGCTTGGACGTCAGGATCGGACAAAGGTCATAGCAACGCGTGAACATGAAGCTGACAAGCACAACCCGGCCTTCGACCTCTGAAAGCGAAAAGGATTTTCCGTTCTCGTCGATAAGGGTAAACTCAGGAGCTTGACCGAGGTTTGAATAAGGCGAGTCGTCTTGCCGAGCCCCCGCCATCCAGATGATGGCCCCGGCCAACACTGCCACAACACCCGCGCTATAAAGTGTGCTGCGTCCAAAAAACCAGGTCATTTTCAGGACTTCATCTCTTTCAGGAGCTGGTTCAAAGGCGCCCAGTCCGTGCCGGAAGCGATGATGCTTTCGGGGGTGGCATCAATGATCCCGGCCTCATTCAGGCGCAGCGCATAAAACCGCAATGTGTCTTCGGGATCATAGGTATCCCATGCGTCGTAGGGAAGGTCCTGTAGCGTTCGCATTGCATAGTCGATTGTGGGTGACTGACCTTCATCGACAAGCCATTGCGCTGCAATTTCAGGCGTTTCGGAGCACAGTTGGTTGGCCTTGAGAATGGCGCGCAGCGCCCGCTTTGCCGCAATCGGGTTCTCGGCCGCAAACGTTTTGTTGGCTGCAACCATGCAGCAGAAATAGTGCTGCCAGGGATTGTCGGTCGTGGTGTTCAAAATGACATGTCCGATCCCCTCGTCGTGCAGAATGTAGTTGAGCGGCGGAAAGCTGGCCATTGCGTCGATTTTGTTTTCCGCCAGCATGACGGCCCAGTCATTGGGGTGTGCAAAAACCCATTGAACATCCTTTTCTGGATCCAGCCCGATATAGGCGGCAACGCTGGCCAACAGATACCGTTCAGGGCTGCCCAGCCCGTGAATGGCCACACGTTTACCCTTGAGATCGCCCACTGTTGCAATGCTCTCATTCGCAAAGATTTCGACGCAACCTGCATGCAGCCCGCTCAATACGACAATTGGTTCGCCTTGAGAGATCGGCAGTACCCAGTCGACACCAAGTGCCGCGCTCATATCTGCTGTACCATCCGTTAACGCATGCGCGTACGAACCGTCGTCGCCAAGCGACACATACTCGATTTCTGTGAACCCCTCCATTCGCAGGAACTGTTCCGCAACATACTGCGGTGCGTAACAGAGCACTGGAAACTTGCGGTCGCGAATAAGTCGAATGCGTGTGGTTTCAGGCGCTCCGTCTGCTCTGGAAGAAACCGACCCGATACCAACCGCTCCGGCGGAAACGGCAGCAGCACCAAGTGTAAAACCACGGCGATTGAGTAAATTTTTGTTAAAACGCATGTTTTTGGCCTTTTCTGCTTGCTTATAGCGCAGAGGCTATGCGCGCATGATAGCAGAATTTTTTCCTAAGTCATTTGTGCCGATTACATGCAGTAACACGTCGTTTGTTGCGGCTTGAAAAATGTGCCGTCTTGAAGGGGAAGCTTTATCTTGGACTTATCAAAATGCTTGGATGCTGCAATCGCGACGTGGTGGGCTATACGAAGGCTAATGGCTTCAGTATTCTTGATTGCCTCATAGAAATGGGTGGTGAAAGCGTCCTTCGCTGCTCCTGCACTATTCCTTAGACTAGACGCTAAAAGCGAAGGTCGGTTGGTTGATTTGGAGCGACCCTGTGCCGCGTCTCCAATCGCTAATAACAAGGCCCGAAATTCATCGAAAAACTATTCACGCCGAGGTCTATTCACGCCCGAACTCCGTCCGTTTCAGCAGTTTATCCAGCTGGCGGGATAATCGCCGCTCCAGTTCCGTCTACGCAGCTCTCAGAGAAGTTTGCGACAGAACCCGCTGACGTCGGCAAATCTACCGCTGTTAGAAATATTTGAACTGCTATTGGCAATTCGGGCCGGGTGCTCCCGCCATCTACCTTAAAAACGGCAGGTGAGGTTTCGACTATGCTAGCCGATTGGATCAAAGCTTGATCCGGAATGCCGCGAAACCGTCGGTACCTTCTCCGGCGTCCTCTATTGAGACACCTTTGACATCATCCATATACGCACGAGCCTTTGGGCTGGTCTCAAACAACACAGTCGTGTCCTCAAGTGGAGCAAACGACCAGTTGGCGTCTGCTTTCGGGTCGATTGTGCCCTGCTCAACGATATAACGCACGATAACGTCGCGGTTGGTATCTGGCGCCTCGAATACGACCGTGTCACCCAACGCGCCGGGGAAGGACCCGCCACCCGAAGCACGGTAGTTGTTGGTCGCGATGATGAATTCCATGTCATCGGTGACCGTCTCGCCGTTGAAGGACAGGTTCACGATTCGAGCGGCATCCGGGTTGATCTCTTCACCCTTCGGTCCAAAGCGCGAAGGCTGCGACAGATCGATCTGATAAGTCACGCCGTCCATCACGTCGAAATTGTAGGACGGGAATTCAGAGTTCAGCAGGATTGCATCCTTTGATCCGGCTTCAACCTGATTGAACATGCCAGCCGACCGTTCCAGCCAACCCCGAACCTCTGCACCATTCACCCGAACTGCGCGTACGGTATTAGGGTACAGATAAAGATCGGCCACGTTCTTGATGGCGACATCACCGACTGGAACATCGGTGTAGTATTCCGGGCCGCCACGGCCACCAGCCTTGAAAGGGGCTGCCGCAGACAAGATCGGCAGGCCTTCATGCTCAGTGCCTTTCAACATCTCTTCTACATACCATTTCTGCGCGATTGAGACGATCTGAACAGATGGGTCATCCGCGACCAGTGCAAAGTAACTGTGCAACGGGGCCGACGTTTTACCAACCGCGCGACGGACATAGGCAAGCGTTTCCTCGTGGTCCTTTGCAACCGAGTCGAGAACCTTCTGATCATCTCCGACCAAGGCAGTGATCGAGCGGTCCTCGTTTCGTTTGGAAATGGGTCGCGCTTCGGAGGTCGTGGTGACAACGCGCCATTCATTGCCGTCCCGCTCCAAAAGCAGGTCGAGCAAGCCGAGATGCGAACCCCAGAACCCGCCCATGACGGCGGGTTTACCCATCAAGGTGCCCTTTTCCACATCAATGCCGGGGCGATCGGCAAAGGTTGGCGACGGGAAGACCAAGTGATTGTGGCCCGTAACCAACGCGTCGATGCCGTCGACACCAGCCAGAGCGACCGATGCGTTTTCCATGCCCTCTGCATGATTAGCGTCACCGATTCCAGAATGCGACAGGGCGATGATCAGATCGCACCCCTGTTCCTTCATCTCAGGCACATAGGCCTTCGCCGTCTCAACGACGTCTCGGGCTTCGACATTGCCGTCCAGGTGCTTGCGATCCCAGTTCATGATCTGTGGCGGGGTAAAGCCAATGACGCCAATTTTGATCGGATGTTTGGTGCCGTCACCCATTTCGATATCGCGGTCGAGAATAGTATAGGGTTGCATCAGCGTTTTATCCTCGCGGGGACTCGCGCCTTTCTCTTTTGCCACATTGGCCAAAACAACCGGGAACTCGGCGCCCGCCAAAGATTTACTCAAAAACTCCAGGCCATAGTTGAATTCGTGGTTGCCGAGCGTGGCGGCATCGTAGCCTACCGTGTTGAACGCGGTGATGATTGGGTGGCTGTCCCCGTCTTTCATGCCGCGCTCATAGGCGACGTAATCGCCCATCGGATTGCCTTGAAGAAAGTCGCCGTTGTCCACCAACAGAGAATTCGTCGCCTCGGACCGGATTTCATTAATGATTGTTGCCGTTCGGGAAAGCCCGACAGTATCACGGGGTTTGTCAGCGTAATAGTCATAGGGGAAAACATGGACGTGGATGTCCGTGGTTTCCATGATCCGCAAGTGCGCCTGATTGTTGGCCGCCGCAACCGAGAAGGGGTGCAGGGTGATCATTGCAGCGCCAGCTGTTGTTGTGGCCAGGAACTGGCGACGGGAAAAGGACGGGCGGCTGGAAAAGGACATGTGAAACCTTTCAGGAGTGTTGGTCGATGCGCTTTCTGGGTTCTATTCAAAACAAAGATGTGACGACGAGTACACTTTCCTACGGCGATTGTCGAAAGAACCCGGTCCACAATGCTGATCAAATAGAGATCGACTCCTTTTAGACCTTACTTGGAATACCGCATTTCCATCTCGTCATAGTAGTCCTTGCGAACCGCGCCTTGCCGGACTTGGAAACTTGCAACCGGTCCGCTTTCGTCCATACGACCATCCGTCTTCAGCATCGAAAGCGCGTCATGCATGCCCTTCAGCGCGCCCTGCAACGCGACATTGGCATAGAGAACCAGCCCAAAGGGTTGTGTCGCAAACTTTTGGAACGACCAGAGCCAGCGATATGCTAGACGCAGTTATCCTGCGATCTCAGCAAACATCCGAAAGCCGGAAGTCGTATCACTAGAGAATTGCTTCTTCCGGATCATGTTGGCTACCTCAATGCCATCCAGTGTGGCTGAATCTGATCTGAACGACTTGAACCCACACATGTGCCGCACGCGTAGTTTGATGAATCTGTGATCCTGTTCGATCATGTTGTTCAAATATTTGGACCTGATCGTCTGTACTTTAGCTGGGCAGCCGAACCGCTTCAGGGTTCTGTTCACTTCGCGAATGCTAGCTGCATTGGCGCCACTCTTGTCTATGACGATTTTGATCGGGATCCCGTTTGAGGAGAGTGCTTTGGCAAAGAACCTGGTGGCTGCTGGACGATTACGTCGCTCGGACAGCATGAAATCAAGGGTGTTTCCCGCTTTGTCGACCGCTCGATAGAGATACATCCACTTGCCACGCACACGGAGATAGGTTTCATCCATGCGCCAGGAGTTCTGAGTTGGACGCTTCCTTGATTGCGCACGAGCAGCGACTATCGGCGAGTATTTCACTACCCACCTATTCAGTGTGGCGTGGTAAACTCGCACACCGCGTTCAGCCATGATCTCTTCCAAATCACGATACGACACTGTGTACCGCAAATAGCAGTACACAACGTACAAAACGGCATCCTTGGGGAAATGGCAGCCTTTCAAGGAAATCATGCTGAAACCTGTTGGAGAACAATACGCGGACTACAAACGTCGGATTCTGCATGCTCGTCAATCTAGGCCTAAAGTTTGCGACACAACCCTCTATGAATCCTCAAACTGGGCGCAGCGAATTGCCTGGTTGATTGGCTTATCTACACTATTGGTATTCGTTGCCCTGATAATAATGGCTCTAAGTGGAACGCCATTTGAAGGTTCTGTCGCAAATTTCTTAAGCTCACCTCCAAGCGGATAATCTCTGGATTGGTTTTGGGTGCTTGATGGGCGATCGATTATTCATGGAACAAGACCAAGTGAGCACCCTGCCCACCTAAACCCAAGTTCTTCTGATAAGATTTCAAGAACGTCTCGGGTTGGCAATCAGAAGCCAGACTCTGGAAAATGAGCGTCATCTGGTATGTTGGGTTTGTTCGACAATCCACTTCGCGAACCAATCTGAAGGGAGGACTAATTCATGATATTTAAGAATTCGATCGTCGCGGCTATGGCCGCGAGCTTGCTAACAGGATCTGCATTCGCGCAAAACTGGACAAATTCGAAGTATGGACCCGACGACATGGCGGGCGCGTCGAACCTCATGACGAGTGAAAAGGCGCTGCAGGCAGTTGGCCTAATCAAGACAGGTACGGTGTTGTCGATTGGACGAGACTACACCTCTGATATGCCTTTGTTCGGCACCAGGGTATTTGCCGTACGAGGCACTAGAGGATTAGCAGGCGGCCCACTCGGGGCCAATGAGATCATCTGGATGGACGACTTTATCGCCACGGAGATTGGCCAGGTTGGAACGCAATTCGACGGCTTGAGCCATATCGGCGTCGGCGGCGACGAACAGATGTTTTATAACGGTATACCGGCGAGCGAGGTAGCTGGTGGAATTGGCACCCGCAAACTCGGAATCGAACATGTGAAACCGTTTTTCACGCGTGGTATCGTGCTCGACTTCGTCGCGTTGCGAGGCGCGCCGCTGGAAGCTGGCGACGAGATAACAGTGGCCGACATCGAAGCTGCACTGGCCGCGCAAGGGCTCGACGAACCTGGGCCGGGTGATGTCGTACTTCTGCATACTGGCTGGGGGCGTCATTGGATTGAAGACAATGCGACCTTCAATAGCGGCGAACCCGGAATTGGAATGGAGGCGGCCGCCTGGTTGATCGAACGGGATATCGCGATCGTCGGCGCTGATACCTGGGCGATTGAGGTCCTGCCGAATCCCGACCCTAACGTCGCTTTCCCAGTGCACATGGAACTAATTCCCAAAAATGGTATATTCATCCACGAAAACGTTGCAACTGAGCGTCTGATTGAGGTCGGGGTTTCGGAGTTTGCTTACATTTACTCACCGGTTCCAATTGCAGGAGCGACAGGATCACCCGGTGCGCCACTGGCAGCGTATTGACCAACCAAGTTTGAGAGAAGCTGCCGTGCGGCTTTTCTCTGCCGGCAAATGCCAAAATCAACTGCAGATGGCAAGACAAACTTCCTCGCAATCAGTGCGTGTCCGCTTCGCGAGAGGGTGCTGTCAGACAAATTCGAACCAGTCTCTGTTTGCCGCAGAAACCGTGAACCTATCCGGAACAAAGTTGACGCCACTCGCTAAGAGCGGCGGTGCGTGTCAGCTTGAAGGTGTCTCGGCTGGTCAGCGATCTTTCCTGGTTGAAGTGGTTGTATACGGAGGAATGGACGGCGGCGAATTTCTGTAAACTTCGCATGCGCCTGAAACGTTGCATGGCGCGTTCACGCCGTCGAAACGGCAGGTGCGAATTCTCGACGCGGTTGTTGAGCCACCTGCCCGTCCTTTGTTTTTCGGTAGCGCCAAGCTCTCTGAGCGCGGCACTGTATGAGGCGAAGCGATCCGTGACGACGTTTTCCGGTCGACCGTTACGCTTCATCAATTTCTTGAGGAATTTCAGTGATGCAGCTTTGTTTCCGCGTTTGGTGACAACGGCTTTCAGCACCTCGCCTTCGTGATCAACAGCCCGCCAAAGATAATGCCGCTTGCCATTCACCTTCACGAAAACCTCGTCCACGTGCCATTTCCATCTAGAGAACGCGCGCAGTTGCTGAACACGCTTCCGTCTAATCTCAGCAGCAAACATTGGGCCAAACCTGTTCCACCAATACCGGACAGTTTCGAGGCTCACGTCGATGCCTCGCTCATCCAGCAGATCTTCGACATTCCGAAGCGAGAGCGGGAAACGGATGTACAGCATCACCGCAAGACGGATGATCTCAGGACTGGTTTTGAAATACTTGAAAGAGGCAGGATTGGTCATGGGCAAAAGCTACGCAACACCCCTGCCCCGCTCAACCCAAGTTCTTCTGACAAGACCCCCGCCAGTTTGGTCGGGTCATTGCCATTGCCGTTCGTGCCAAATGGCCCTTGGCGGTGCCTTTGTAACTTGGGCTAAAGTGGCCGCCGA
>NZ_JBQFQR010000028.1:0-54890 GCF_056536985.1 Ruegeria sp. CH8
CTGACCCTGAATGTCTTTGGACTGCATTTCAATCGCTGCACTCGGATCAATCAGGGTTTTCCGAAACAGGTCATTCTGGGCCGCAATCTCTGCCGCCTGAAGGCTCGTGTCATTCTCGATGTCTTTTGTCGTCTCAAGGTTCAAAACCGTCTCTCCTTTGTGATGCGACCTCCGGGGTTGATCCCCTTTTGGTGCTGGTTTTGAGCAAAGCCCTGAAAGGGCGTCGTCTCTAAAACCTGCCCCGTGGCGAACGCGGAGAGGGGCGAGACAGGACAAATCGACAAGAGTGGTGCGGCCCGCAGCGCACCGCGCGAGGACACGGTCTTGTCTATTTGTCTTGTCCGAGGGGGGAGGCCGCGCCTTCCCCCTGACGTCGGGGGGCGTTTGGCTTGTCCAAATCCCGCCTGACCAACAAAAAAAGCCAAAGGATCTTCGATCCTGCGGAAGCGCAAAAGGGATCATCACCCGAACGGGCAGATCATCACGGCATGGAGCGACCATGACCCAAAGCCCCTGCGCCGGCTCGCAGGAGACGGTCCAGGGGCTACTGGGACAGGGAGATCATGCTGGGGTGTTCTGGGTGGAAGCCGGCATGCCGGCTGATACCTAGAGCCCGGTCACGAGACGACAGGCTCGGGATTTGCCAGGGAGTAAAGTCGCATCCCGCTTTCTCGCTACGAACAGAACGTCGGGCGCCGATCTTCGCAGGTTCCCCTCAAGTTAAGTTCCGAGATTGACCCGGGAAATCCGATCGTGCCTACTGCGCGGATTGAGGAGAACTGATACATGCAAGAACCAATAATTCGTGAACTGCTGGGCAGGATGCTTGCCCACCGTTTGCTGATTGAACGTTTGATTTACCGCCTTCGAGAAGTCGATGATTTCCAATCCATGGGACTGGAATCTGACTTGAGAAAGATCGAAGCGGATATTGAAGCATACGATTTGCCAGAGGGTATTTCAGAAGCGTGCCAGGATGAGCTGGAAAACCTCGGTGATCATGTCCATTCTGGCCGGGTGGCCAAAGAATAGATCTCTCAACTGGGTTGAGAGATAAAAGATCTACGATCGCTGGCGGTAGGTACTAACCACCGACCGGAACATACCCGCGACGGCGCTTTTGCTTTTCGAGGTTTTGGAGCGCTTCACCGGCCTGGGCTTCGTCATCATATGTCACCATCATGGCTTGCCCGTTTGTCCCAATACGTCCCCAGGTCCGAAGGACGGACACTTCCCCAAACAGCGTCGGCTGCAACTCAATTCCGTAGAACCGCGCCATGTTGACGTCCGGGTCCACATGGATCAGGTGGACAGGTGTGGTTGCCGTCAGTTCCATGACGCGATTGTCGGCGAACTCATCCCGTCTGTCCAATGACATTGCGAAATCAATTCCCGGGAAAGGATTCTGATCCTGAATGGAAAATGACATCGAATGCATCCGCTACTACTATAGCTGACCAATATGTAGGTAATAGGATCTGCCATGTTTCGTTTTCTACTATTTGCTTTCGTGATGGGTCTTGCCGCCAGCGCAGGCACGGCGCAGACACCGCCTTCGGCTGATGAGGTCGCGCAATACGACGGTCTCTTTGCAGCCGCTCACACCGGCAACGAAGAAATGATCCGGCAGCTCGTTGCGGCAGGGGCAAACGTCAACGCGCGCGACTCCCAAGGCCGCACGCCAGCCCATGTCGCAGCCTTTGCTTCGGAGGACGAGGCGTTGCGTACGCTCGCTGAGGCCGATGCTGACATGAATGCGCTTGAAGGTCAGTCTTACGACGTAGTCACGATTGCGGCCGTGGCAAATGATCCGGAATTGATGACACTCGCCATCGCGTTGGGCAACGATCCCGGCCTAACAACCAGCCCTTATGACGGAACGGCACTAATCGCGGCCGCACATCTCGGTCATGTAGAGATTGTCCGACGGCTAATTGCCGCTGGCGCGCCTCTAGACCATGTGAACAATCTGCACTGGACAGCAGTTATCGAAGCCGTTGTGCTTGGTGACGGCGGCCAGGATCATCTTGCAGTTCTTGATGCACTGTTGGCAGCGGGTGCTGACCGATCGCTTGCCGATCGTAACGGAACTACGCCACTCGAACACGCCGAATTACGCGGATTTTCTGAGATGGCAGAACGGCTAAGAAAAGAGGATTGAGACCAGTCCAGCAGGCTGAAGCGGAGCGTTCCACCTCACAGGTGCCGATGGCAGCTTGGATGAGACCAACCTCAAATCAAGTTCTTCTCGTAGCGGAGCGGTGGCAGAGTTGAACACATTTCACGGGTAACGCCACAATGGACAAGATCAGAAAAAGTGAACAGGACTGCCACAACGAACTCGTTTTCGCGAGACGTGGTTTTCTTGGCGCATCAGGCTTTAGCGCACTGACAATTGGATTGAGTGGCTCCGCTGTAGGCCAAACTTCTACAAGGGCGGACGGCGCAATACTTCAACCAAGTGATCCCAAGGATGCCACATTCATGGAGCGCGCTTTCGAAATGCGTCAGTATGCGATTGATCATGGAGATCAGGGGTATGGCGCAGCTGTGGTGCGCGACAACGTTATTATTGGCCAATCATGGAGCAGGGTCATCTTAGATCAAGACCCCACGGCCCACGCTGAAATGGCCACGATCAGGGACGCGGCGCGCCGCCTCAATGACCGAGATTTGAACCAAGCGGTCATGTACTCATCTTCCCGACCATGTCCTATGTGTGAAGCCGCGGCATACTGGGCTGGAATCCGCCTCATGTTCTACGGCCGGAAAATCACGAGCGCAGGTTCCCCGAAACTTTGCCGTTAGAATGGTTCTCAGCCATCAGCAACGTTTCATTTTGCATTCACCTCCCACGGTGGGAAGTCCGGCCCAAAGCCGACATCCAGCCGTCTACAGGGATGCTGTACCGCGGCTCAGCAATGCTGCCGTTCGCCGCATATGCACGATACCATGCCGGATCGACAGTACGTAAGTGATCAAAATGGTAGTGCCTGCAATGGTCAGTAGGGCGCCGTCTACAAGTTGCGGGTGAGATCGAGAAAGACCGGGCCGTTCGGTTTGAAACTTCGATCTCCCGCCGTAAGTATAGGCCGTTTTGCTACAACAAAACTGATGTTGTTCAAGCACTGCGATTAATTAGGCAGGTGCAACGGTGTGATGCGCTTTATCAGGTTGCCAAAGATGTAGAGCCAGATCCTGCGTCCATTTTGTTGAAAAGTTGATTTGACGCTCGTTGTGGTCTTTTGCCAACCTCCAAACAGTCAGCATTTAGGGAATCACTTGAAAATGAAATCAGGATACAGCGCGCTCGCGCTAGCTATTTTGCTCGCAGGCTCGCCGCTACTTGCTCAGCAAGCCGACACCGTTTTCCTGAGTGAAAACATCATCACGTCAAACCCCGAGTTGCCACTGGCGCAATCCGTGGCGGTTGCGGGAAACACGATCATTTGTGTACGCACTGATGACAGTTGCCGCGAGTTGGCAGGCGATGGCACCCAGATCGTGGATGCGGGCACAAATACCGTTATGGCTGGTATCATCGACACTCACTTGCACACACGCATCTTTGGGCAGACGCATTTCGTCATGCTCAACCTGTTCGGTTACAACGATGCGTCGCGTGAGGAGGTTGTCGAAGTAATCCGGGAGTACGCGGCGACGCTCGGGCCAGATGAGTGGGTGATCGGCGGCGGTTGGTCCGACGCGCATTTTCAGAATCCCACCAAGGAAGAACTGGACGAAATCGTTGGTGGACGCCCTGCATTGATCTCCGACAATACGCAACATAACGGCTGGTATTCGACGAAAGCTCTGGAATACCTCGGGATCACTGCCGATTGGGAGCCACCGAAAGGCGGCTACATGCCTTTGAATGACGCTGGCGATGAACCTTCCGGACTTTTGCAGGAGAAAGCTCACCTTTCGACAGGGTTTGTCGAACAGCACAAACTCTATTCTTTTGAGAAACAGGAGGAAGCGATTATTGGTGCCGCTCGCGTGCTCAACGCGGTCGGGGTCACCGGTGCAACGGAAGCTGCCGCCGGGTCCAAGGAGGGGGCAGATGACGTCTACGTCCGTTTGGCGCAAAAAGGAGAACTAACACTCAGGCACGAATTAGCCATGGTGTTCTGGGGCACCGGCACGCCAGAGGGCGATACCGCAATGATCGAACAATTAGAGATACGGCGGGCCGCAGTCGAGGATGCGGGCGTTGATCCCAGTATTCTCCATGCGAACACTGTGAAGTTCGCTATTGATGGAACACCGGGGCGTTTTGCCTATATGGAAGGCCCGTATCTGGACGGCACACGGCCGGATATGAACTTTCGACCAGACAACCTTGCAGAGATTTTCGACGCACTAACAGAGCGTGATTTTACCTTGATGCTGCACGTTGAAGGGAACGCGGGGATCCGCCGCTCGCTCGACGCGCTGGAATTTGCACATGAAACCGGCGAGCCCCTTCGCGACGACATCCCTCAGATTTTCACGCATGTTGACCATTTGTCTATCGACAACGCTCGTCGCATGTCTCGGCTCGGGGTTTCCGGGCAGCTTCAACTTCACTGGGCTGATCCCACCGAGGAGTACTTTCGTAATGTGACCAGTCAGAACCTGCCAAAAGAGGTGCTGGAGCGTATGTACCAGTTCAAACTCGTGACCGAGTTCATGGAGTATGGATTTGGACCTGACGCGCCGACGTCTCCTGTGTTTTCGCCGTGGGAAGGAATGGAGATCGGCATGACACGACAGGCTATGGGAACACCCGGCGGTCTTGTCATGCCCGGTGAACCATTGACCTTTGAAGAGGTTATCCATGGCTCGACCCTGGGTAGTGCACGCCTTCAGGATCGGGGCGATGTGTTGGGGAGTCTCGAGGAAGGCAAGATTGCAGACATCATCGTGCTCGACCGAGATATTCGCAGACAGGCCGAAGAGAACGTTTTTGAATTTCACAAGACTGAAGTGCTGCAAACCTATTTTGGCGGCGAACTGGTCTACGATATTGATCGCGACGGCGAACCGGACAAACTATTGACCGAGCCGGAGTGGGAAGAAGGCGACGACGAGAAACTGCGCCGAGGCGTCGCAGTTACTAGCGTGAGAGTGTCTGAGGGATGACGAGTCCGCTGTCAGCTTTTGCGATTGGCGCTCTGTTTGGTCTGATATCTCTCCCGGTTGCGGCACAAAGCATTGAGAGCGCATGGCAGCGCGCGATTGCGGGCCAGCAACCCGGTGGTATGCCGTTTGATCCGCTTGCAGCTCCGCTTGATTTGACCCGAACGCCAGTCAGTGTAGCGCCGCAAAACATGTCGACAGGTACGCGTGTGATTGGCTGGCAGGATCTGCTACCAGTGCATGTCTCCAGCGAAACGCCCTTTGCCGACATGCGACCGTTTCTGCGCGACGCCATGCGCATCCACGTCGAATGGCGCACGTCGACACCGCGCGAACGGGAAGATATGGCACTATTTGAACGCCACGAAGCTGCTCTTACACTCCTCTCAATGCATCAAGTTGACGTAGACGGCCTGATGAGAGAGCGGCGGAACATCATCGCTCAGAATGGCAAAGCAAGGCGCGCACCCAACCAGAACATTCTCGGACAATCTATACGGCTTGCCGGTTACGTTGTCCCGCTCGCCTTCGAAGAGAAAAAGGTGACAGAATTCCTGTTTGTGCCAGTTGCAGGTGCCTGCGTTCACACGCCAACACCGCCTCCAAACCAGATTGTCCATGTGGACTATCCAAAGGGTGTTGCCTTCAGCTCAATCTTCGAAGCTTTCTGGATCGAAGGAGAATTGAACGCCGAGGATACACGGCGCGACGTCGTCTTTTTTGATGGCGCTGCAAACATTGAGGCGCAATATAGCCTGAAAGCAAAGACCGTAGAGGTCTACAATTCTTGGTGAAATCAATCGTCAGCCATGATTGATGCTTGAGCCATTTGATAGAGAGAATGTCCAAACGAACTTATGGATCCGTTGCCCCTTACCGGACATTTGAGCTCGAATAGACAGAAGGGCGCAATCTGCGGACGGCCTATTGGGGCCAAGCCGCACGCAGCTATTCTCCACTTGTGAGACAAGCAACAGACGATTTATTGGCTATTCTGAAACGGCCCGAGCTCCTCTGGCCCAGGCTTTCAGGCAAAGAAGTTCTGCGGCGATCATTGCGGCTGCGTTGGAGGTCATCTCCGCATGATCAAACGGGGGGGAGACTTCGACCACATCCATGCCGACTGGATCGAGCCCCTTCATGGCCCGGATTATGGCGAGCGCTTGGTAGCTGGTAAGCCCGCCCGGGACCGGTGTGCCCGTCCCGGGAGCAGTGGACGGATCGAGGCAGTCTATGTCGAAGGTCAGGTAGGTCGGACCATCCCCAGCGGTGGACAAAATGGTTGCGGCAATCTCTTCAGCTGGAGCAGCATGTACGGCGTCTGCATGCAAGATTTTCATGCCATAGGTCTCTTCGCCCTCGAAACAGGTGCGGATGCCCACCTGAACGGTCCGTTGCGGATCTATGATGCCCTCGCGAACCGCTAGGTTGAACATACTGCCGTGATCCATGCGTCCACCCTCGTCGGGCTCGACGTCCCGATGGGCATCAAACTGGATGAGACCGATTGGGCCGTACTTCTCAGCATAGGACTTAAGTACCGGATAGGTGATGAAATGATCGCCGCCCAGAACAAGGCTGGCCGTTCCTCCCGAGATTATCTCCGATATGTGGCGCTCTATGGCCAACGGGACGTCTTGGGGCACGCCCCAGTCGAAAACGCAATCACCGTAATCGATTGCTGCAAGCGTATCGAATGGATCAAACCGCCAGGGCCAAATTGGGCCCCAGGCATGTTGAGCGCTTGCCTTGCGAATTGCCTCTGGGCCAAAGCGGGTTCCAGGACGGTTACTCACAGAAAGATCAAAGGGAACTCCGGTGATCGCTACATCCGCCCCCTCAAGATCCTTTGTGTATTTGCGGCGCATAAAACTCAGAGCGCCGGAATAACTGGGCTCAATCTGTGAACCTTTGAGTGCGCCACGGGTAAAGGCGGCATCGATGCCATAGGATTTAAGGTCTGTAGCCATGGTGTTTTGGTCAGTTTCTTGTGATAGGTTTCATGGCTTTTTCTATTCTCATTATCGGCTGGATGCTATCTGGTGATCTTGATCTTGCAGCCGATTTTCGGCGGCGCAGTGATTATCTTAGTTGCAAAATCAATCGAATGTCAGCTTTCGGCAGAGGTCCTTGCCTATTATGCGGACACAACGAAAGTCAGCTTTCCGCCCTACTTGGGGTCACTGCATAAAAGTGACATTATTGTCCGGTTCGTGCGAACGAACGGAGAACTTATGCGGCATTGCGAAGATCATTTTTCCGAAGTGGCCTGAGGCGATCTGGGTTGAATGGCGGTTTCATGTTCCACAGGTAGTCGCCGGTCAATCCGACATGGGCCCAGCCAAGCGGCGCGATGTGTTTGACGATATCGATTGGGATGGTCACACCGTTTTTCCTCAGATCAGTGATCGAGGCTTCCAGATATTTTGTGTTCCACAGGATGATGGCGGCGACCAGAAAGTTGAGACCGGATGCTTTGTGGATCTGGTGCTCATAGCTGCGATCGCGCATTTCACCGAGTTGGTTGAAGAAGACCCCGCGTGCGAGGGCGTTTCGTGCTTCTCCTCTGGCCAGACTTGCGCTGGTTCGTTTTCGCAATTCCAGGCTTCGCATCCATTCCAGGGCAAACAAAGTCCGCTCCAACCGTCCCAGTTCGCGTAGGGCGATTGCTAGTCCGTTTTGCCTGGGATAGGCGGACAAGCTTTTAAGGATCGCTGATGCGGTGGTGGTCCCGGCCTTGATGGACGTCGCCAGCCTGAGGATCTCGGGCCAGTTATCGACAATGTGACCGACCTTGATGGTGCCGCCGATGAAGGGTGTCATGACGGCCGGAGGCTTCATGCCGGGCAGGAGATACAATTTTCGATCCTTGAAGTTTCGCAATCGTGGCGCAAAGCGGAACCCCAAGAGATAGCACAGTGCAAAGACGTGATCCGTCGCGCCGCCAGTATCCACATGGTGCTCTTCGATTGCGACACCCGATTGGTGGCGAAGCAGACCATCCAAAACGAAGGGCGCTTCGCTTTCGGTGGCGGTGATGACCGTCGAATGAAACGGGCTGAATTGATCGGAGATGTGGGTGTAGAACTTGAGACCCGGGGTACGCCCGTATTTTGCGTTGATGTCTGCCGAAGCCTCACCGCGACCGCCTGCCCGGAAGAACTGCCCGTCAGAGGATGACGTCACGCCATCCCCCAGAGTTTGGCCAGCGGGAGTTCGCGGTGCATGTCGATCAAACAAGCCAAGGCGCTTGAATATGTTTCCTCACGCAAATGCCAGTCATGAGCCCATGCGATCTGCCGGGCGGACAGATTGTGGGTTGCTGCCGCCATGCGGGATACACTCAGGTTGATTCCATCGGCCAGGACTGCGGCAAACAGGGCCTTTTGATCTTCCGCCGGTCTGCCCGAGCGATAGTGGGTGAAGCACTCCGCAAATCCAGTCCAGGCGTTCACTTCTGTCAGCAGGTCGGGGATCTTGATCTGTGGCAATTGCCCGTAAACCAGACGGCTCATGGCCGTGGCGGCGTCGGGTGTTTCGTCTTTGACCGGGGTAACGCTCAGGGTGCCACCCTGAATGGCGACGTCCGGCAGAGTCCCCGCTTCAGCCCGGGCCGCGACAATGGCCATGGTCACCTCGATCTGCTGTTGCCGCTCCGCAAGATAGGTTTCTGCATCCGCGGCGGCCGCTATCGGCAATGATCCGTCGGTACGCAAGATCTCGAAAGTGGTCTTGGGGATGAGCCGATCATCAAAGTTGCGGCGCTGCCGACTTCCTTCGACCCAGACATCCCCTGCCCGAAGCCGATCGCGTAGTTCGAAGTAGACGCAAAGCTCGTATGCGCGCCGGTTGACCTCCCCGGGCGCCGGAAAGACAAATGGACGCCAGACTTTCCGAATGAACCCCGTTGGCGGGTTGTCAGGCAGACTGCGCTTGTTCGCCTCAAACATGATGCGCAAAAGATCTACTGCGCGCAGAAGGCTGGCAGCGCTGGCCGCACCTTTGAAGCCGAATCCCCTTATTATCATGGGCGCAAATTGACGAGCCGTCTGATATTTCCCGATGAGCTCCGCGTATTTGTCGGGTTTTCCGTCTCCCAGGGCCGTTTCAATTGCGGATGTGGCACTCTCGATCTCATCCCAATTGGCCGTGTCCAGCATCCCGTTGAGATTGCCGCTTTGCAGGCGGGCCGTCAGTGCCTCACGGCAAAAGGCTTTGAGAGACTGCAAGGGGCGGATGATGTCCATCAGGAGCTGTGATGCTTTATCGGAACTTTGCTGTTCCGCCTTTCGAAAGCTTCGACCCAGCAATTTATCGAACACATCCAGTGCAAGGTCGGTGAGCTGTTCTTCCAGCCGCAAACAGGCGGCTGACAAAACCGCCCACAACCGTGGCAAGGCCATACGGCGCAGGTTTTGCACCGTGATCCGCAAGCCTTCGCCGGCCAGATTGTCGAGGGCGGATGTCGAAATGTTCTGCCGCAAACTGGTGGGCAAGCCGATCGCTCGAACCACCAACAGGCGATCCAAAACTGCCTTGATGGACTTGGCCGACGCCGATTTAGGTGCAGCCTTCAACCAACTCAGCGTCGATACCTCGCCCAATTCAGGGGGCGCAATCAAAGCGCGCAGAGCATCGTGGTGGTCCGGATGCAGGTCCTGGGTCAGAGCAGAAATCCTGACATTCTCCGCGCGTCGGATCGCGTGCCTGACAATCAGTTCAACGGTCCGGCGGGCCGGGACCAGGATACGCCGGCGCCTCAGTTCTTCAATCAACGAGATCGCCAAAGGCTCGGCACGTGGGTCTTCTCCGGCAGATGGTGTCAGCCAATGAACAAGTTCCCGGATGAGTGGTCTTGTGAAGGCCTGATATCCGAACCGGGCCATGATTTGCGCGATATGTTCGCGTCGAGACTGTGGGCGTCGATCATAGGCCGCCAGATCGGAAGCACTGGCATCAACCTGATCTGCAAGAAAGGCCAGCATCGCATGATTGGGCTGTTCTCCAACCTCACGAACCCGCCCGGGATGGCGCAGATAAGCCAATGATACGGCATAGCCCAGACGGGCAGCTGCTGTTCGCTTTCTGGCGACAGCCTCAATCTCGTCCGGGGTGAGCGTGCAATACATCGCAACCTCTCGATCCTCCGAGGGCGGCGCCATCAACCGAGACCAGAACCTTGCCGTCAATAATTGTCGCCGTGCCATGAAATACCCTTCTTACATGCATGTCCGTGAAACGCTCGTTTGGCGGAACGTCCCGTTCCGTCCGTCAATATGGCTTGACAACGGGAAGTCGGACAAGTTGATTTAAGGACGGGAAAACGGACAAGGTTATCTTCATGGCGCTGATTGGATATGCGCGGGTCTCGACAACAGACCAAAAGCTGGAACCACAGGTCGACGCACTCAAGGCTGCGGGCTGCGAAACCGTGTTTGAAGATGTCATCTCCGGCGCCAAAGCTGAACGCCCTGGCCTCGATGAATCCCTGGCCTTTCTGCGCAAAGGCGACACGCTTGTGGTCTGGAAACTCGACCGCCTGGGTCGGTCAATGAAGCACCTGGTCGAAACAGTGACAGATCTCGGGGACCGTGGCGTTGGCTTCAAATCTCTGACGGAAGGCGTGGACACAACCACCACCGGCGGCACGCTGGTGTTCCATCTGTTCGGCGCGCTTGCCCAGTTTGAGCGCGACCTTATTGTCGAACGCACACAGGCAGGATTGAAGGCTGCCGCAACGCGCGGCAGAAAAGGCGGGCGCAAGCCTGTCGTAACACCCAAAAAACTGCAGCAGGCCAGAGATCATATCAGCGATGGATTGACGGTCCGAGAGGCCGCAGCGCGCCTCAAAATCAGCAAAACCAGCCTCTACAATGCTCTCAGAGACCAAAAAGCGGACTGAAAATACAGATGTTCCGGTTAAGTTCGCGCGAGCCGGGCAATAAAGTCACTTTTATGCAGTGACCCCAATCTGGATGCTGATGGGATCTTTGAAGAACTTGGGTTCAATCGGGATCAAAAAGTGTGGATCAGATACCTTTGAACGGCGTTAGCCTGCCATTACGATAGAGCAGGATACTCAGGGAAGTTTCTTTCTATATAGGTATGCCAACAAAATACGTCCGTGCGCGCCCAATATTGACAGTTGTTTGTAGCAACTTATACTACTCAGTAGTACAAACGAGGCTAGATATGAGCGTCAAAGCATCAATATCCCTGACTGAATCCCAAGAGGCCTATGCGCGGAATCTTGTCGCCCAGGGTCATTACGCTAGCCTGTCCGCCGTGCTTCAGCATGGGCTTGAACTGATGCGTGAGCAATCGCAAAACACTGACGCACTGCGAGAGCTGCTGGATCAGCGTCGAAACGGAACCTTCATTACTCTCGAAGAGGGCAAAGAGCGCACCGAAGACATGATCGCACGCAAGCGGGCTGTGCGTGGTCTATAAAGTCGTTCGCGCCGAAGAAGTCACCTCAGATCTCGATCTCATATTTGACTATCTTGTTGAAACTGCTGAGCACTTTGGCGAAGATCTGGAAACCGCTTTTCTGCGCGCTGAGAAGCGCGTCATAGAGATTCAGGAGAGCCTCGAAAGCCTGGTGGACGTTCCGCATCAAGGCACCCTAAGACCACATCTCGGCAATAGCATTCGAAACGTAACCAAGAACAAAGCGATCATTTATTTTGAAGTCGACGATGACGAACTGGTCGTACGAGTACTCGCCGTCTTCTATAGCGGTCAAAACCACGATGCACATATTCTGCTGCGGCTATTGTCCTGACCCCAACGCGCCCATTGGACGTAGGATCGGCCGGCAGTTCTCATAAGTCGGCTACCTTTTATGAAATTCGAACTGTACGGAATCTCGAGTGCATTCCTGCGGTTCAAAACTAAGACCTAGCCAAGGATTTCAGTCTGGATGCCATCAGGGTCATGGAGGAGAGTGGTCCACTCAGAGCTGGATCTGCGCGATTGGTGAGCTTTGGTCATGCGATGGTTGGTGGTTTCCCGATCCTGAAAGACGCAAAAACGTACGGTCTGGGTGTTGGTTTTGTCTCTGGGCTAAAAACTGGTCAGTCAGCGCCGTTAGCGACCCGTCGGCTTCTCGCTCCGCGCCATTGAACTTGCTAGTGGTCGAAAAATTCTACCTAGACGTGGTGATCTGCACCACTGGCGATGGAGCAGATCTGGATGAGTTCTTCGGCCACATGAGTGTGTGGGACAACAAGGGTTGGGCGACCCGACGAAAAGCACATCGGTTCATTGAACAATCGGAATTTGCCCTTTCGTTTTGGTGACCAGGTCCGTCGTGCTCTCAGAGAAAAGGCAACTCGCAAAGCGTTCCGCCAACCGGTCCAGCGCCACGTTTTACCGTGACCCTGTCGCCGGGTTCGGCATCGACCGAGACCAAAGCAAAGCCGATATTCTTTTTCATCCGGAAAGACCAGGCGCACGTCGTCAAATCACCAATTTTTACCCCCCCTTTCTCTATGTCGTTCCAAGTGAATTCTGGATTTGCAGGACTGCCAGCGTCCAGCACAACCCCCAACTGATGCCGTTTCGGCCCCTCATCCGCAATACGGCGCAACGCATCGATCCCAATCGTGTCGTCAGGCACATGCAAGTCCACATATTTGCCCATGCGGACTTCGTAGGGATTGGTCTGTCCATCGGTGTCGCCTCCATAGGAAACGAGACCGCTCTCGACTCGCTCACTCCAGTTGGGGTTCCCTGGACCAATACCGTGTGGCTGGCCGGCCTCTTTGACGATGTTCCAGAGTGTAGTGCCTTTGGCACTATCCATCAGGTAAATCTCGAACCCACCTTGTTTGGACCAGCCCGACCGGGCGACGGCGACCGGAATACCGTCAATTTCGGTTTCCCGGAACCAGAAGTATTTCAGGTCTCGCACCCAATCACCAAAGATCGAGGCAACCACAGTTTCCGCCTTGGGACCCTGCACGGCCAGAGGTGAGACATCAGGCTCACTGACTTCCACATCCAATCCGCGCTCTCGTGCGACGGCTTCGGCCCAGAACCAGATATTGCTGTCCGCGATAGACAGCCAGTAGCGGTCTTGGTCCAGCTTCAGTAGGATTGGATCGTTGATAAGCACGCCATGGTGGTTGCAAAGTGGAACATACTTGCCTTGGCCCATCTTGCATTTTGAAAGGTCTCGCGGCGCAAGGATTTGCGCCAGACGCCCGGCATCTGGGCCCTTTAGCTGCACTTGCCGCTCTACCGCAACATCCCACATCGAGACATCGTTGATGATGCGCCAGTACTCCTCCTCTGGGCTGCCATAGGAGGTCGGCATCAACATGTGATTGTAAGTTGTCATGGCACACACACCATCGGCCAAGGTGGCCTCATAGAAGGGTGATGTGCGCAGACGCGTGGACGGAGAAATAGAGAACATGGCTTGATCGCGATTTAAGGGAGACAAGAGAAGGCCGCCGGTCCGGGTGGAACCGGCGACCAAAGGTCAGTTGACTGGTGCCACTGACGGGGAGAAAGCAGCCTTAGGTAAGCCAGATATTGCGTAGAGTCTGACCAAACCCACCAAGAGTTCCAACCGGATGGGGTGTGTACCCCATGACGTTTTGTGCTGTTGCCTCAAGTTGGTTCTGGAACACGGCGTTCACAAAGCCGCCATCGTCGTTCATCATATGCAACATGTCGCAATACATCTGCGCGCGTTTTGCCTCATCCAATTCGGCGCGGGCCGCCAGGATCATGGAATCGAATTCGTCAGAACCCCACATGGTTTCGTTCCAACTGCCACCTTTCATGTGAGCGATGGTCAGGAAGGCATCGACAGTAGGTCGAGCGTTCCAACCCGACATGGTCATTGGTTTCTGCATCCAGGTGTGGGTCCAGTACCCGTCCGATGGGGTTTTTATCACATTTACATCTACCGCTCCCTTTGCAGATTGCTGGAAAGTCAAAGCAATGTCGTTTGCCGAATTCCCAGCAGTCTCGGACGTATGGAGGTCGAAGCCCGAAACCCCTGCCTTGTCGAAGTAGAACTTTGCCTTGTCGGGATCGTATTCGGCAGGCTTTACGTCCGGGCACCAGTACTTGTAGGTCGGGCCAATCGGTGTGTCTGCTGAAATAGTACCTATTCCCTTGAACACCTGGTTCAAAACAAGTTCACGGTTCAACGCGTGTTTGACACCTTTACGGAAATTCGCGTCATTTGTCGGAGCGCGGTCCACCATCATCACCATGTTGGTAAACGAACCAGTCGGTGTATTGTGAAGCGTCACAGCGTCGTTGGAGTTGAGCTGATCAACAGCGAAGGCCGGAACGTCGTATACGGAGTCTACATCCCCCGCTAACAACGCGCTCAACATTGCGTTTGCGTCCGGAACAGGGATGAAATCCAAGCCATCTAGGTAAGGCTTACCGTCCTCATAGTAGTTTTCGAAACGTTCGAAAACCACTCGCTCGCCGGGAATGAATTCCATCACCTTGAACGGGCCGGAGCCAATTGCATTCGTGAAATCGCTGTGCCCGGCTGGATGGATGGACAGATGGTAGTCTGACATGATCACCGGCAGGTCTGCATTGCCGGAGGACAAGGTGATCTTTACGGTCATAGCATCGGGTGCATCGATTGCAGTGACGGTCGAAAGCAGAGCCTTGGCAGGCGATTCCGAACCCTCGG
This sequence comes from Ruegeria sp. CH8, assembly GCF_056536985.1. Lineage (NCBI taxonomy): Bacteria > Pseudomonadati > Pseudomonadota > Alphaproteobacteria > Rhodobacterales > Roseobacteraceae > Ruegeria > Ruegeria sp. CH8. The sequence continues at coordinate 14,795 of NZ_JBQFQR010000028.1, forward strand.
CAATGTGGCGCGACAGGCTTTCGACTACATCGGCTGAGGTGACGTTCTGACCGTTGTGGAAAACTAGGCCATCGCGCAACTTGAATGTCCATTCGGTCGCTGCATCGTTGACACTCCATTCCTCTGCAGCGTCGCCTTCGACCTCAAGCGAGGGTAGCAAACGAGTCAATCGCTGGTAGACGCAATTGCCGTAGACTGCATCCGAAGTATCCGTCATCCTGACGGGCTCTAGGGTATCATCGGTGTTGCCCTGCGCGATCCGCAGCCAGCCACCGCGTGTTGGCGACTGAGCGTATGCGGGACCAGCCTGGGCAAGAATGCTGCTGGCTGTGGGCACCAATAAACCAAAAGCGCCTGCGCGTTTGAAAAAACCGCGACGACTGAGCGATCCCGCCTTATATTGGCGTACCAAGCTATCGATGTCGGACATTTTTTCCTCCCAGATGACCGATGCGGGTTGCACCCGCTGTTCATCGAAGTTTGAGCGGACGGCACCCTGTACACAAACAACCGATTCCATGACATTGCCATAACTGAGGTTATGGAAATGTCAGCAGACTTCGAAAAGCCCAGCCGCACCCATACCACCGCCTACGCACATGGTGACGACCACATATCGAACCCCGCGCCGCTTCGCCTCAATCAACGCGTGGCCAACCAACCGGGAGCCAGTCATTCCATAGGGGTGACCGACGGAAATCGCGCCGCCATTCACGTTTAGCCTTTCGGGGTCAATACCCAGCTGATCCCGGCAGGGAATGGCCTGGGCTGCGAAAGCCTCGTTCAATTCCCAAAGACCAACGTCATCCACTTTCAATCCGGCACGCTCCAGTAGCTTCGGAACAGCACAAACTGGTCCCATGCCCATCTCCTCCGGAGCGCAACCTGCCACAGCAAGGCCCCGGTATACGCCTAGTGGAGCGAAGCCGCGCCGTTCGGCCATACGGGCCGACATCAGCACACAGGCCGATGCCCCGTCGGACAATTGGCTCGCGTTTCCTGCGGTCACGACACCGGCTTCAACAACCGGCTTCAGCCCCGCAAGCGTTTCGATTGTCGTTCCCGGCCGGTTGCCTTCGTCCTGCCTAACCGTAACGGTTTGTTCGGTAATTTCGCCAGATTCACGGTTTTTGACCAGCTTGGTCGCTGTTACAGGTACGATTTCATCGTCGAATGCTCCTGCAGCCTGGGCGGCGGCCGTGCGCGTTTGCGACAGTGCCGCGAATTCATCCTGTGCCTCACGAGTTACCCCGTGCAGACGCGCTACATTTTCGGCGGTTACAAGCATCGGAATATACGCGTGCTCTGAGGCTTGGACTACGGCTGGGTCTTTTTCGTCCATGACCCAGTCGAAATACCTGGCCTGCACCGCGGAAATGTTCTCTTGTCCTCCCGCCACGACAATGCCCATTCCGTCGACCGAAATCTGTTTTGCCGCTGTGGCAATGGCCATCAGGCCCGAGGCACATTGACGATCGAGAGTCTGGGCTGCCGCCGTTGGCGGGAGACCACCTGCAAGCGCTGCCAGGCGGGCGATGTTCAGGCCGGCAGTCCCAGCGGTCAGGACCGATCCCAGCACCACATCTTCTACCTCTGCTGGATCGATACCGGCCCGACTGACGGCGGCTCGTATGGCGTGTCCAGCGAGTGTCGGCGACTTCGAGTTATTGAAGGCACCCTTGAAAGCCGACCCTATGGGTGTTCGAGCGGTTGAAACGACAACGACATCTTTCATATCACGAACCTTCCTATTAGATGAACCGGGCCCTAAGGGCCTTCTTGTCCAGTTTGCCAACCGACGTTCTTGGCAAGCTGTCGGTAAACTCAATCCGGTCTGGGATCGCCCATTTTGAAATCGCCCCTTGGTCTACCGCCACATCGAACGCCATACGAAGACGGTCGTAGGTTTTTTCGGTTTCATCACAGCAGGTAACAATCAGCATAGGGCGTTCCCCCCATTTCGTGTCTGGAACGCCAATGGCGGCCGCTTCACTCACACCTTCAACGGTGCTCGCGAGGTTTTCCAATTCAAGCGAAGACACCCATTCGCCTCCGGTCTTGATCACATCTTTAACCCGGTCGGTGATCCGCAACGTGCCCGTTTCGTCGATGAACCCGACATCTCCAGTATGCAGCCAGCCGCCTTGCCAAAGTGCCCCCGTCCCGGCCTCGTTTTTCAGATAACCTTGAGTTAGCCAGGGCGCGCGCGCCACAATTTCTCCCGTCGTCCTTCCATCGCGAGGGGCATCGTTCATATCCCCATCAACCACACGGATTTGCACAAATGGCGCGGGTTTTCCTGTTGCAATCCGAGCACTCAGTGGTGTTTGCGGGTCCCGCGTGGCCATCATGTCCGCCACTGTCAGGAACGGACAGGTCTCTGACATGCCATAGGCAGCGTGCACGTCAACTCCGTGCTCTAATGCCTGCCTTGCCAGACCTTCGGACAGAGCAGAACCGCCTATGATGACCTTCCAGTTGCTGAGATCTGTTTGCGCGACTTCAGGTGCATTCAGAAGCATCGCAAGTATCGTCGGTACACAATGCGAGAACGTAACACCGTGCTTTTCGATTAGCCCCAACAGGCGGGCGGGATCGTAACGACCAGGATAGACTTGTTTAAGGCCCATCAATGTGGCGACATAGGGTATGCCCCAACCATGCACATGAAACAGCGGGGTTATCGGCATGTAGACATCGCTCCGGTTCAGCCCGCCGCCTGGTACCGGGCCTAACCCGGCCGCGACCGCCATTGTGTGCAAAACCAGTTGGCGCTGGGAGTAGCTGACCCCCTTGGGATCACCTGTGGTACCGGTCGTGTAGAAAAGCGTCGCTCGGATATTCTCGTCAAAATCCGGGAATTCTTGCTCCGGTTCGCACTGCTGCAGCAGGGCCTCGTACTCGCCTTCCGAGGACTCCACCTCGGGGAACACCCCATCGTCGCTGAGGATTACCAACCGCCAAGGCCGCTCGATCCGCTCAGAGATCTCGATTAGAAGTGGCAAAAAGTCGACGTGGCACAGGATTACGTCGTCCTCTGCATGGTTGATCGTGTAGAGGATCTGATCCGGCGACAATCGGATGTTCACGGTATGCAGCGTGGCCCCGATCATCGGAATAGCAAAGAAACACTCGAGATACCGATGGCTGTCCCAATCCAGAACGGCCACAACGCTACCCTCACCCAAGCCAAGTGAGCGCAACGCCCCTGCAGCCTGGCCGACGCGCCTGGCAAAAGTGCGGTAGTCATACCGCTTCGTATCGGCGTGTACGATCTCCTGATCTGGCGTGTTTGCCAGCGGCGTGGCGAGGATTTGCTTGATCAACAATGGGTAGGAATAGGCAGTCATGGGCATCTCCGATCGCCCCAGTCTTTGCGTTCTCCAGCCCTGCGGAACAAACAACAAAATCTCGGTCTTTGCCCAAACAAAAGAATACACATGCCTTTGCCATAACCAAAACGACCCCAATCTGGTCGCTATGGTTGTTTGTCTCGCTTCAAGCTTGCGCCGAATATGCCGGAAGCCTTGAAGGGAGGACCAAGGTGTACCGAATTATTCTGACCCGCCTGGCTCAGGGTTTACTAACCTTGCTCCTTGCTTCCATCATTATCTTCGGCGCGACGGAAATCCTTCCGGGCGACGTTGCTGAAGCCATTCTAGGACAAAGCCGCACCGAAGAATCGCTTGCCGCGCTTCGCGAAGAGATGGGACTCAACCGCCCTGCAGTAGTGCGTTATCTCGATTGGCTGGGCGGTATGATTCAAGGGGATCTGGGGACATCATTGGCCACCAAGCGACCTGTGGCTGACATGATAGAAAGCCGTATGTGGAACACTCTGCGGCTTGCGCTTTTGGCAGCGGCAATCTCGGTTCCGATGTCTTTGGCTCTTGGCCTTTGGTCCGCGATGCGCGCCGGTGGCCGGATCGACAAAACTCTTGCCATGACCACACTTGCGTTGATTGCAGTGCCTGAATTCTTCATTGGCCTCATTCTGATGAAAGTTTTTGCAGTCGAACTAAAGTGGCTCTCCGCGTCGGCCAACACGCGGCCCTACTTTGATTTCTGGCAGAATTTCCGGGCCTTGGCTCTCCCCGTAGCCACCCTCAGTTTTGCCGTTCTGGCGCACATGATGCGGATGACACGTTCGTCCGTCATCAACATCTTCACCTCCCCATACTTGGAGATGGCAGCACTCAAGGGCTTGCCCAAGCGAAGGCTGGTTTTGCGCCACGCGCTGCCTAACGCGCTGTCGCCGATCTTCACGGTTATTGCACTTAATCTGAGTTACATGGTGTCCGGTGTCATTATCGTTGAAACCGTGTTTGGCGTACCCGGCTTAACGCGGCTTCTGGTCGACGGTGTCACTCTGAGGGACATTCCACTCATCCAGGCCTGTGCAATGATTTTTGGCACTGTCTATATCCTTCTGAATCTACTGGCCGACGTCCTGTCCATCATGGCGAACCCGCGCTTAAGGTACCCAAAATGAGCGAAGCAACCGATATCCCCACTCCCCGGGCCTCTGTCTTTGCGGGCCTGCGCCTGACCTGGACTGCAGGTATTGCCGGCGCGGTGCTGCTGTTCTGGCTCATCCTTGCGTTTTTTGGGCCATGGATCGCACCCCATGGTGAAGCCGAAATCATCTCAGGCCAGACCTTTGCACCGATAGGCGAAGGCGGTTTGCTGGGTACTGACAAGCTGGGACGAGATGTATTGTCCCGCCTGATCTATGGAGTACGTACAACGCTGTTGCTGGCGCTTGTCACCACCATGATCTCTTTTTTATTCGGCGTCGCACTCGGTTTTGCCGCCGCGATTCTGAGAGGCTGGTTCGATATCGTAGTAAGCCGCGTTGTCGAGGCATTCATGGCTTTCCCCTCCACCCTATTGGCTTTGGTTGTCATAGGCGCCTTCGGTACTTCTATCACAGTGCTTGTTCTGACTGTTGGGTTGGTCCTCTCGACCAGCGTATTCCGTGTCTCTCGAGCACTTGGTTATGACATCGGCGTTATGGATTTTGTCGAGGCTGCCCGTGCGCGGGGCGAAGGCACCTGGTGGATTCTGACACGTGAGATCTTACCCAATTCCATGGCCCCCTTGATTGCCGAGTTTGGCCTTCGATTCACCTTTTCGATCCTGTTCCTTTCGGGCCTGTCGTTTCTTGGCCTAGGAGTGCAAGAACCTGCGGCCGACTGGGGGCTCATGGTGCAGGAAAACGTGGGTGGGCTGTTCCTCGGTTCGTCCGCAGCGCTTATACCAGCTGCATGCATTGCCTCCTTGACCGTTTCCATGAACCTGCTTGTTGACTGGTTCCAACAGCGCCAGCAAGGCGAAACTGTTCTGGAGAAGATCGACCAATGACCGACATTCTGACCATTAAGGACCTGCGCGTCGAGGGACGCCCCCCAGGCGGTAACTATGTGCCAATTGTCAAGGGCGTGTCCATGAGCGTCGCCAAGGGCGAGGTGTTGGCACTCATTGGCGAAAGCGGCTCGGGCAAATCTACGATCTCTCTGGCATCAATGGGCTTTGCCCGCCCCGGCTGTCGCATCTCAGGGGGTGAAGTCTGGCTGAACGGACGGGACATTATGAAATTACCCCCACGCGACCGCCACAGCTTGCGCGGGGACGAAGTGTCTTACGTGGCACAATCGGCGGCAGCCAGCTTCAATCCTGCGCTTAGGATCGGCAAGCAAGTTGTCGAGGCACCTCTTTGGCATGGCACCGGAGATGCCGAAACTCTGACCGCGAATGCAATAGAGCTTTACCGCAAACTTGACTTGCCCGCCGCGGAAACCGTCGGCGATAAGTTTCCACATCAGGTTTCGGGCGGTCAGTTGCAGCGCTTGATGGCTGCAATGGCCATGTCCTGTGGACCCGACCTTCTGATACTCGACGAACCCACCACTGCGCTTGACGTAACGACCCAGATCGAGGTGCTGAAAGCCTTTAAGGACATTATCCGCGATCAGGGTACCGCCGCGATTTATGTCACACATGATCTCGCCGTAGTCTCGCAGGTGGCTGACCGAATTCTAGTGCTAAAAAACGGCGAGATGGTCGAGGAAGGCACAACGGACCAGATCTTGCATCACCCACAGCACGAGTACACTCGCACACTGATGGAGGCTGTCCGTCCTGCTCCACACTTGGTGGATCACGTGGAGACAGATCTGGCTCAGAGGCCGGTGATTTCGGCACGGAACGTGACTGCGGGTTATGGAGCTCTGACCATTCTCTCTGATGTATCCGTCGATGTACCTGCCGCTTCGGTCGTGGGCGTAATTGGCGAAAGTGGTTGTGGAAAAAGCACACTTGCCCGAGTTGTTGCGGGCCTCACACCGTTAAAGGGCGGAGAAGTCCAACTCGATGGCAATACCGCCGCTCCAGCAGTGAAGGATCGGTCGATCGAAACGCTCAAGGATTGCCAGATCGTCTTTCAAATGGCTGACACGGCGCTAAATCCTCGGCAACGGATCAGCGATATCCTGGGCCGTCCTCTGGAATTCTATCTGAACCTCAAGGGGCGCGCACGCGCGCAGAAGGTCGGCGACCTCTTGGAACTGGTCGATCTTCCTCGCGATTTCGCCTCCCGCTATCCCGGAGAGCTGTCTGGTGGGCAAAAGCAACGCATTAATCTCGCTCGCGCGCTTGCCGCCGAGCCCAAGGTGATCCTTTGTGACGAGGTGACTTCGGCGCTGGACACCGTGGTGGCCGCAGGTGTGATCGAACTCCTGAAATCGCTGAAGGACAAACTGGGCGTCGCCTACATGTTTATCAGTCACGATCTTTCCACCGTAGCTTCTTTCGCCGATGAGGTGGTTGTACTGTATGCCGGACGTGTCGTCGAAAAGGGACCATCAAAAGCGGTTTTTCGCCCGCCTTTTCACCCCTACACAAAGCTGTTGCTATCTTCGGTGCCCGAGATGCGCCAAGGCTGGCTGGAAGGCGTGGCAGATACAAGCGAGGCAAAGGCGGCTAGCGCTGGCAGCGTCGAAATCGGTGCGCGGGGCTGCCCCTTCGCCAACCGCTGCACCCATATCATTGCGGGAACATGTGATACTCGGACTCCACCTTTGCATGACCTACCCGGTGGATTGAGCATCGCTTGCCATTTGACCCAGACGAACCTGCCCCTGGACTGACGTCGCCTCAGTCCACCAGCGCCTGGTAACTCAGAACTCTCAGCTCACGGCGCAGGGTATAGGCGCTCGAAGGAATTAGCTGCGTCATAAGTATCACAGTCATCTCCTCGATCGGGTCCACCCAAAAGGCGGTCGAGGCCATACCGCCCCAGGCAAATTCACCGGGTGAGCCGATGATTTTGGCCCGCGCCGGGTCTAACATCACCGACACACCGAGTCCGAAGCCAACCCCCTCAAAGGTAGTTTCGCTGAAATGAGCCTGTCCCCGGCTCGCCAAATCGCCGCCCATGTGATTGCATACCATTAGATCAAAAGCCTTGCGCCCCAGTAACCTGCCTCCGTCACATCTGCCGCGCCGAAGAAGCATCGTTGCAAAACGCTGGTAGTCGTCCATTGTGGAGAGCAACCCACCGCCCCCGCTTTCCAAGGTAACCGGCGCAATGAAACCTTTTTGATCATCAGAAGCAACAAAGCCGCCTGGCGCGCGGTCATAGAGCGTGGCCAAGCGGCCAGACTTATCGGCCGATACGGCGAAGCCTGTGTCCACCATTCCGAGCGGATCAAAGATCCGTGTCTTAAGAAATTCGCTGAGAGGCTGACCACTGATAACCTCGATCAAATGGCCGAGAACATCCGTCGAAAGGCCATAAAACCAACGGTCACCCGGCTGAAAGGCCAAGGGAAAACTCGCTAGCACTTCAACAGCTTCCGCCATCGTCGTAAGACCTCTGTCAAAGTCGAGACCGCTATCCGAAAGGGCACGCTCCAGCTCGTTTCCCTGCGGATCACCATAGACGATCCCCGCCTGGTGTGTGAGAAGATCATGGATTGTAATACCCCGGTCAGCTGGCTCGGTCTCGTTCAGAGCGTGACCAGGACCCTTCCAGACCTGCGGGTTTGCGAAATCTGGGAGAAAGTCGCAAACAGGCTGATCCAGTTGAAACGCCCCTTCTTCATAGAGCATAAGCAGGGCGAGCGAGGTCACAGGTTTGGTCATCGAATAGATGCGCCAAATAGTATCAGGTAATACAGGCCGCTTCGACTTTGCATCGGCAAATCCCGCACACTCCGAAAAACATATCTTTCCCCGGCGAGTTATTTGCACAGCCAGACCAGAAAGGCGTCCCTCATGCACATGGGCGTTCATCCAATTGGTGATGCGCGACAGCTTAATCGGGTCTAATCCCAAGGTATCTTCTGGTTGCAAGTCGTCAGCTCCATATTGTCTCAACGTCAATCTGCTCCGAGATTCTCTTGGCGTTCAAGCGATAGATAATCTATCTATAACCTAACTGAAATTATGCTTGAGTTGGCCATGAGTACACGGCGACTTCCCCACCTGACCTGGCTGCGCGCATTCGAAGCGTCGGCCAGGCATCTGAGCTTTACCCATGCGGCGCAGGAACTGAACCTGACACAAGCAGCGATCAGCAAACAAGTGAAATTGCTAGAGCATTACTTGCGCGAGCCGCTCTTTGAGCGCAAACCCAGAAGTCTGGTCCTGACCAAAGTGGGCGCCGCCTATCTACCGAAGGTCAGAGACGGCTTTGAACGCCTGGCCGCGGGAACCGAGGAAGTGTTTGGCCTGCGGCGCTCCGAAGTCCTGACCGTGCGGGCGCCGGTCGGGTATTCAGTTAACTGGATCGCGCCGCGACTTCAGGGATTCTTTGACCGCCACCCGGACACAGAAGTGCGTCTGGTCTCAAGTGTATGGGGAGATCAGTTCGACAATGAGCGGTTTGATCTCGATATCCAATACGGCACAGGGAAGTGGCCAGGATACAAAGCCGACCGGTTAACTTGGGAGGTGATCAAACCGGTTTGCTCTCCAATTTTGCTTGAAGGTTCCAAAGCGATCCGCAAACCAGATGATCTTGCCCACCATCGCCTGCTACACGTGCTCGGTTATGAGGAGGGTTGGGCTGACTGGTTGCGTTATGCAAAGGCAAGCGGTGTCAACTCGGGCCAGGGGTTACAGTTCGACACCTCGCTGCTTGCTTTCGAGTTTGCCTCTCGTGGTGGCGGTGTAGCTTTAGCACGGTCCTCAATGTGCGGCGTCGAGATCGAGCGTGGACGACTTGTTGAACCCTTCGAGCTCGAAGCGCCCCTGCAGGAGGCTTTCTACTTGATCGCACCGGAAGCGGATCGCGACCATCCTGATGCCCAAAATTTTCGCGAGTGGCTGATCGAGACGTCAGAAAACGACCTCGAAAACAAGCGCATTCGAGAGACCTATCTGGCTTGAAGCCGCACGCCTGCGTCAAGACGAATGGTCTCGCCGTTCAGCATAGGGTTTTGGATGATGTTAACGGCAAGGCGCCCAAATTCCGCGGGCTCGCCAAACCTGTTTGGAAACATCCGGCCATCTAGCATCCCGTCGATTACCTCCTGCGGAATATGATCAGCGATCGGAGTGCGAAACAATCCGGGCGCAATTGTCATGACCCGCACTCCGCGGGGCATGAATTCACGGGCGGCCTGCAATGTCAGACTGGCAATCGCGCCCTTTGAAGCCACATAAGCCCCCTGCCCAATTTGACCCTCGATTGAAGTAATCGAGCCTGTGTTGATGATAATCCCGCGCTCGCCATCTTGATTGAGCGGCTCCTGCTGCATCATCCGGGCTGCGCATTTCGTCATGACGCTGACGGTTCCCATCAGGTTGACGTTGATCACCCTCGCGAATGCTTCCATATCAACTGGACCGTCCCGTCCGACAAGTCGCATACCGCCGGGGATGCCCGCACAGTTGACAACTATGCGAATTGGTCCGCTCCGGTCTTCGGCCAGATCCAAAGCGGCCTCGACCGCAGAACTGTTGATAACATCACAACCTATGCCAAGCGCGCCGATTTCCGCTGCCGCGTTTTTTGCCCGAACTTCATCGAGGTCCAGCAAGGTAACTCGTGCTCCGGCTTTGCTGAGCGCCTGTGCAGTAGCAAGCCCCAGTCCTGATCCTGCCCCGGTCACGATCGCAGATAGTCCTTCAATATCCATGCGTGATAATCTCCGTTTGTTCAGAACTTCTTAACCCAGAACCAGAAGGTAAACATCGAAGTTCTATTTACCCTTTGGCCAACCAAAAATCATTTTGCCTCCGCGTGCAGTGCAATATGTCGGGACGGTCGGGTCACAAACCTGCGCTGTTGTTTCGAACAATTGCTCCGCGATAAGCGACTTCGGGCGGGTTGAGTTACACCCGCGACATGCCTTGTTGACAACTTCGGCAGGATATCCCGACAGACGTAAATGCCGCGCTGAGAAGAAGTTCAGTTTAGGTGATCGAAACTGGATGATCGAAGAGTGGGTCGGATCACTCTAAAAGATTCAGCCTAGGTCAAGGACTGCAAAGCGGCCAATCCGTGCCTTCCCCGCTGGCACTTAGCTCGGCAACTGCAAACCCGTCAAATGACAGAAAGGCAGACGTCTCGAAGCGTTGTGGCCAGCTCTCCCATATAGGTGTCATCGTAACCCGAGTCATTCTCCAGCACACTTAAGAATGCACAGCTGGTGCCGGTGACCATATCCACCATGAGGAACTGCCCTCCATAGCCAGCATGACCGATTAATCGACCGTCGGTCATGGTCTGGTTTGAGTACTTGAGCCAATTCTTGGGTGGTGTCATCGCTGGCGCGCGGCGGATCAGAGTTTCTTGCAGGAAACCGATGTTGGCCATAGGTCGACCGTGCAGGTCGCGGCCTTCCCGAGCCAGTAGCAACCCGAACCGCGCGAGGTCGCGCACGCTTAGGCAACCGCCACCGGAAAACGCTGGGTGCCCGTCCTTGCTGAGGCTGATGTGAAACGCGCCCTCGTATCCTGCGGCATCAGCAATCTCTTCGATTTGTTCAGCTAGTGGAATGGGTGAAACCTCGGCCGCTATCAGGGTCAGGACATCCGTGTTCGCGGATTTATAGTCGGCTTGTCGCACCCCCGAGTTTGCCCTGAAACCAGTGATCGAGGCCGCAAATTCCGCAAGCGTGATTTCCTTTTCACCCACGCGGGGCAAGCGCCAACCCAGGGCGACCTCTTCAGTATAGCAGTCGGCATCGGGGTCAGCATAATCCTCGGTGAAGTCGTTATCGACACTCATGTCGAGCAGAGATTGAATGCTGGCCTCGGCATACCCGCTGCCCATATCCGGCAAATAATCCCGGACCTGCGCGTTCAATGACAACAGCCCCTTCGCAAGCAGCCGACCTATGATCAAGTGGATGTGCAGCTTTGTCACCGACTGGATGGAGTGCGGCGCTGAAGTCGAAAAATCATCTGCGGCTTTTTCCAGAATGATCTTGTCGTTCTTTAAACAGCAGAACGCAGAGAACGCCGGATGGGCAAGCATTTGTTCCAGTTCAGGCACACGGGCGCACAGATTCTGCTCGGCGGTTTCCAACTGCAAAACCTCTCTGGAACGCACCATGAGACATCGGCGAAACAGCCGATATGCGTTGTGGAACCCATGCCGGCGAAATTCCGGCTGGTTCCACCGTTGCTTGTTGTCGTCTCCAATAGCCAGATCGGGATTGGGTATGATCCTATTCCTGCTCATGACCGGGGCACCTGGATCAAGGCATCAACGGCGACGATGTGATCTAGGTAGACAAACATCGGGTTGATCTCGACCTCTGCGACCTGGCTGCGCGCCTCTAGGAACGCCGCACAAAACCGGTGCAGCGCATCCGAAATTCGCGGAATGTCCGCCTTTTGACTGCCCCGGTACCCTTCCAACAATCGAGCTACACGGAGCGAACACAATGCGCGCTCGATTTCGTCTTTTGAGGCAGGCAACAACACAGTGCGCGCATCTCGGATCAATTCGGTCAATACACCGCCGCTACCGATCACCAAGCTGGGACCAAATTGCGGATCAGCACGCAGCGTGACGATCAGCTCTGCAAGCGGCTTGGGCGACATGGCTTCGATCAGGAAGCGATCCGTCACCGCCGCGCGGTCATAAGCCGCAACCGTTGCCGTCATTACCTGGATCGCCGAGGACAGCCCCTCCGCATCCTTGATCCCCAAAGCGACCGCGCCCGCTTCGGTCTTGTGAGGTAAGCTTGGTGACATCATTTTCAGCGCGACCGGATAGCCGATATCCTGCGCAACGCCAGCTGCCTCGGCCGCGTTGCAGACATGTCCGTTTGGCACAGCAACAGCCCTTTGCCTGAGCCAGGATTTACCTTTGTCTTCGGTCAATACCACTGGGTTCGGGATAGTTGCACCGGGTCGCAAGGCAGCAGGCCGGTCAATCCTTGTCCGCGCCCTTACTTCGGACCACCAAATTGCGTCGCGCATGGCATTCAACGTCTCATGAATACCCTGCATAGGCGCAACCCCCAGTTCTATGAGATGCCTGCGGGTCCCACGATCAAGATTTTCAGGTAAGGTCGCGCAGATCGCTGCCGGGACGGAGTGTTCCTGAGCGGCCTGCGCAAAAGCTGCAGCATCGTTCTGGTAGTAGATCTTGGACGCGTCCAACCCTTCTGCCGGGTAGTCCTGTACCAGAACAGCCAGATCCGCGTTAAGGGCAGATAGCGCCGTGGCAAAAACCGGGTAAGTCTTATCGCCCTGTCCCCAGATCGGGGTCGTATAATCCAGCGGGTTGGAAACCGTCGCAATCTCAGGCAGCAAACTGGTCAGGCTTTCCTGCCCTGCAGAGCCCACTTTGGGAAAGCACACACCAATCCTTTCCGAGTGGTCTGCGAGCATCGTCGCCCCGCCCCCAGAACAGGTAAAGCCAGCGACACGCCTGCCTTGCGGCGCGCCTGCTACGCAGAGGTACTTCAGCGTTTCCAGAAACTGCGACGGGCTGGTGACGTCGATCACCCCGGTGCGATCAAACAGTGCCTGATAAAGCTCGCTCGAACCAGACAGAGAGCCGGTGTGACTGACCGTCAGAGTCGCCCCAATGGCGGAATTGCCGGTCTTCAGTGCGACAACCGGAACCCCCCGATCCAGGGCTTTCAGCGCGGCGCGTTCAAAAGCAGCAATGTCACGCAACCCTTCGATGTGCAATCCAATGGCGCGCACAGCCGGGTCTTCAGCAAAGGCATCCAGGAATTCCTCAATCCCCAAGACCGCCTGATTGCCTGCAGAAACCATGTAGGCCATTGGCAATGAACGCGCGCTCATGGTGATGTCGGATGAGAACATACCAGACTGGGTAACGATCGCTGCACCGTATCCCGGCGACCAGCCGCCATGTTCAAATGACCAAAGAGCGGCATTGTCGACATAGTTGATCATGCCATAACAGTTTGGGCCGATCAGAGCCATATCTCCGGCGGCTTCGATCAGATCTCGTTCCGATTGTATGTCGCCAGTTTCCTTGAAGCCCGCGGAAAAACAAACGACACCACCTGCACCCATCTGTTCCAATTCTCTCAGGGCATCCGTCACCCCGGCCGCAGGGATAGCGAGATAGACGGCATCAGGTGGCTCCGGCAGGTCCGAGATGCTGGGAACACAGCCCACGCCATCCAGATCGGCGCGTTTGGGATTAACGGCCCACATTTTCCCTTGAAATCCACGCCGACGGGCTTCGCGCACGGCAATGGTCGCATCACGTCCACCAATAAACGCGATGTGGCGCGGCTTTAAAAGACGCTCAAGATTTTCGCGCCGCGCCGGCGTCATGCGCCAAGTGGCCTCAGGATGGACCTGGTGATGATGTGGCGTTGGATTTCGCTGGTGCCGTCCCAAATCCGCTCCAATCGGCTATCGCGCCAGAACCGTTGGATCGGCATTTCCTCCATCAATCCCATGCCACCAAAAATCTGAACGGCATCATCGGCGATCTTGTTGAGCATCTCTGAGCAGTAAACCTTGACCATTGCCGCATCTGCATCACCCATGACACCCGCTTCGGCACGTGCAACGGCGTCTTGCACCATCAGATCGGCCGCGCGCAACGTCATCGCACCGTCCGCCAAACGGAAGCCGGTGGCCTGAAACGTACCGATCGGTTTACCGAATTGCTTGCGCGTTGCGGCCCACTCGGTCGCCAGATCAAGGATGCGTTCGGCCTTACCGCAGCAGGTCGCGCCGACCCAGATACGCCCCATGCCGAGCCACTTTCCCGACAGCTCAAGCCCGCGACCCTCTTCGCCCAGGATCTGGTCCGGACCAAGACGCACATTGTCGAAACTCAACTCAAAAGTCTTGTAACCGCGATAGCTGACGCAATGCGTCCCTTCGCGGCAGTCGAACCCCGGAAGGCCCACATCGACCAGAAAAGCCGTCACCCGTTTGCGTGGGCCGCGTGGTGTTTCATCTGTACCAGTTGCAGCAAAGACAATCGCGAAATCCGGCATGCAGGGACCGGAGATAAAGTGCTTGGATCCATTCAGGATCCAGTCATCCCCGTCGCGTATCGCATTGGTCTTCATCCCCATTACATCCGAACCTGCGTCAGGCTCTGTCAAGGCAAAGAGCTCACGCTTTTCACCGCGCACGGCAGGAAGCAAATATCGCTCACGCTGGTCTCCTTCGCAGGCCATCAGCAATTCGGTCGGGCGCGCCGCCCAGCTTTGCAGCGCATGGCTTGTACGGCCGTATTCCCGCTCGATCAGGGACATGGGCCCATATCCCAGCCCTCCGCCACCGACCTCTTCGGGCAGGTTGCAGGCGAAGAGGCCCAATTCATGCGACCTCGCCTCAATCTGGCGGCCGATCTCCTCGGGCACATAGCCTAGGCGATCCACCTCTTCTTCATGCGGATACATCTCTGTTTCGACAAATCGGCGAACAGTGCTAACCAGAAGCTCTGTTTCGTGACTGGTTTCCAGATTCATGGCAACCTCATTCATTCTGCCTGAGCCCGTGCGTTTCGCCGCGACAGTACCGCAGAGACGGCAAAGGCAATCAGGGTGATGGCAATCAGGATCACGGCAGCGGCAGCCACTGTCGGATCGGTGTTTTCACGGATGCCGTTCCACATGCGGCGCGGCAGCGTGTAGACGCTGTATTTCGAGATGAACAAGGTCACCACGATTTCATCCCAGCTGAGGATAAAGGCAAAAAGCGCCCCGGCAAAAACCCCCGGCCTGATCGAAGGCAGGATCACCCGGCGCATGGTGGTCCAGTTAGAGGCCCCGAGGTTCTTGGAGGCTTGTTCAAGCTTAGGATCAAACGTTGCCAAGGACGCGCTGACCGTGATCAGCACCATGGGGGCCGCCAGTATTGTATGCGCAAGGATCAAACCGGCGTAGCTGTCCAGGAGACCCAGAGGTATCCACAACCGATAAAACGCCATGGCGGAAATAATCTGCGGTATGATCAATGGCAGCAGCAGAAAGGCGCGCACCAGTTCGCTGAAACGCGACGAAACCCGCCACAGCCCGATCGCGCAAAGCGTGCCCAATAGCGTCGCAAGCGCAGAACAGGACACGGCAATAACACCACTTTGGAAAAAGCTCGAAAGCCATTCTTCGCTGGTGAACAGCTTTTGGAAATGGCGCAGCGAATACTCACCCTGCGGCATGGACAAAAAGCGTTTTGGCGTCAGTGAAACAGGGATGGCGATCAAGGCCGGTGTGACCAGAAACAACAGCAGCACCCAGGCCCCCACGCGGTTGAAAAATGAGAACAGGCCCGGCTTCATCGCGCTGCCCCCCCGAACACCGTGCTCAGCTTCATGAACCGCGACATGATCCAAAGCATCGCCAGAACGCCGAACAACATGATGGCCGCCAGCATCGCCGCTGTGCCCCACTTCAAGGTCACCAGTAGCTGAACCGAGATGTATTCCGCCACCATCAGCACCTTGCCGCCGCCCAATACGGCCGGTGTGACATAAAACCCGAGGCTGAGGATGAAAACCAACAGGGTCGAAGCCACAAGCCCCGGCATGGTCATCGGCAGGTAGACCCGCCAGAAGGTCTGGCTTCCGCTGGCCCCCAGGTTGCGCGAGGCGTCCATCACCCTCTGATCAATGGATTGCATCGAGACCAGCAATGGCAACACCGCATAGGGGATCATGTAATGCACCATTCCAATCAGAACGCCCAACTCATTGCGCATGAAGGCGATGGGTTCAGCAACCAGGCCGATGTCTTCCAATGTGACATTGACCAGCCCCTTGCGTCCCAGCAACATGAGCCAGGCGAAGGTGCGTACGAGGATGGAGATCCAGAACGACACCAATAGCAGGGTCAGCATGTAAGTCTTCTGGCGTTGATGGCAGTGCACCATCGCGTAGGCGATGGAATAGCCGAAAATGACGCTGAAGACCGTCGTGATGATGCAGATGCGTACCGTGGTCCAGACAATGCGGATCAGGGCGTCACCTTCCGTCAGCTTGGCATAGTTGCCGAACCCGGGCTCGGGGTCTGTCACGCTTAGCCAAAGGATATTCAGGATCGGCCCCAGATAGAGCGCGACCACCATCAGCAGCAAAGGCGCGATAATCAGCCATCCTGGGTGGATATGACGGTTTAAGGCTTGCATCCAGAGCTTTCGGAAAGGGTTTGGCAACCCGACCCTTAGGATCGGGTGACCATAAGCTAAAGCGATCAGCTGATCGCTTCGAGGAAGGCATTCACCGCGTCGCCACCGTTGTTGCCCCACCATTCCGGATCGTTGTAGACGATCTTGTCGATGTTCATGGCCGAGGTGATCGCATAAGGCTGTTGGTCCTCGGGGATCTGGCCAAAGGCCTCGGGATTTGACGGGGTCATGCCAAGGCAATCCAACAGCGCCAACTGCGCTGGTATGTCCTGCGCCGTGGCGATGAAATCCATGACTGCGGCACCAGCGGGGTTGCCCTTAGGCACGATATACGCCCCCGGCATCGCCATCGCCTGATTGTTCACCAACTTGTACTGGCCATCAGTGTCGTTTTCGATGTTGCGACCCCGGTTCTGCCAGATGATCGCCATCGAGACCTCGTTGTTGACCACCATCGAGTGAACTTCCGATCCCGAGCCCCAGTAAAGGCTGTCATCTTTGATCGACTGGATTTTGTTCAGAGCGCGTTCCATATCAAGCGGGTAGAGATCGCTGCCAGCGACGCCATCGGCCATCAATGCGGCCTCGAGCGACCCATTTGCCCATTTGTAAAGCGCACGGGTCCCGGGGAACTTCTCGGTATCAAAGAAATCGGCCCAGTTTTGCGGTGGATTATCGCCATAGGCTTCAGTGTCATACACAAAGGCATACCCGTAGAGGATGATCGACACCCCATATTCCAGCGCATAGCCGGGCAGCGTTTTCTCCTTGGACACCACGGAATAGTCAATCGGCTCCAGATGCCCGGTTGGTCCAAGTGACACGGCGTTGAACAAATCCGCATCAGCCACATCGGCAGTCACATTGCCACTGTCGACCATTTCCTTGATCTTGCCTTCCAACGGACCAGAGGTATCAAACTTCAAACCTTTGCCGGTTTTGGCGGTAAAGGCCTCACCGATGGCCGAGCCATGGCATTCTTCGGATTGGCCGCCCCAGTTCCACATCACGACATGGTCCGCCGCCGCTTCGGCGTCGCCCGCCAGTACCGCATTCATTGCGACACCCGAGGCACCGCAAAGCGCCAGAAACGTGCGTCGATCCATACGGCCAGCCCTAAACGCCTGGGCGCTTTCGGCAAGTATTTCCTTTTTGAATTGTCTATCGTGCATTTTCTTCCTCCCATTTGATCCGAGATTTGACTCGGCTTTCGGTCATGACGCCTCTGGGCGTTCTGTGTTGGGGTGCCTAGCCCGCTTGTAGCTCCACTGCTGCTGAGTCTTTCCAAAGCAAATCCACCCGCACCCCCTCCGCCAGATCAGAGGCGTTGCGCCAGACGTCGATATCAACCTCAATCTCGGCCCCTTCGTCGGTGTCCACGATGATCCTCTGCATCGAGCCGAAATAGGTGATGCTGCGAATGGCGCCCCTCATCCGGGCCTCGGTGTTTTCGTTGCCGGGCATCAGATCAATTTTTTCCGGGCGCAGCGCAAAGACCTTTCCGTTTTGATGAATAAAGTTCGATTTCCCCAGAAAGCTGGCGGTGAACTGATTGATCGGGCGCTCGTACAGCTCTTTTGGCGTTCCGACCTGCTCGATCGCGCCGTCGCGCATGATCACGATGCGGTCAGACATCGACAGTGCCTCTTCCTGATCATGCGTGACATAGATGAAGGTAGTGCCAACGCGGCGATGAATGTCCTTGAGCTGCTCCTGCACTTCGACACGCAGCTTTTTGTCCAGCGCTCCCAGCGGTTCGTCCAGCAACAGCACAGGCGGCGCAAAACACAAGGCACGTGCAAGGGCCACACGTTGTTGCTGACCACCAGACAATTGCCCCGGTTTGCGATCTGCAAACTCCTGAAGCTGAACCAGCTCCAGCATCTCGTCGACACGGTTCCGAATTTCGTCGGCGGGGCGTTTACGTACGCTTAGCGCATAACCTACGTTGTCGCGAACAGTCATATGGGGGAACAGAGCATATCCTTGAAACACCATGCCGAAATTGCGCTTTTCGGCGGGCACATCCGAGATGGACGCACCGTCCAGCGCAATCTCTCCTTTCGATATGTCGAGAAACCCGGCGATCATCATCAACAAGGTGGTTTTGCCCGATCCCGACGGGCCCAACAGCGTCAGGAACTCTCCATTTCGGATATCCAGGCAGATGTCGTTGACAGCACGGAACTGACCAAAAAACTTGGAGACATCGCGAATTTGCAAGCTACCGGTTTGGGTTGGATCAGCCATCCGCCCCCCTCAGGTTCAGCTTGTTGCGCGACTCTTGCGGTGTCAGGATCCGCCCACCCATCCGTTCGATAATCTCTCGGGCGCGGGTGACAAGCTGGCCGTTTGTCGCCAGAACCCCGCGATCAAGGTAGATGTTGTCCTCAAGACCGACACGCACATTCCCGCCAAGCGCGACAGCTGCGGCTGCCATCGGCATCTGCCCCCGCCCAATCCCAAAACTGGCCCAGCTGGCGCCTACGGGCAGTTGCGCCTTCATAGCCGCCATGGTTTCCACCGTTTGATCGGCCCCCCATGGAATTCCAAGGCACAACTGGAACATCGGCGGAGCATCAATCAGCCCCTCCTCCACCATCGCCTTGGCAAATCGGATATGGCCGAGATCAAAGACCTCAAGCTCGGGCTTCACACCCCATTCCTGAACCAGTGCCGCCATCCGACGCAGTGTCGGTGGCGTGGAAATATAGATCATGTCCGTGTCGGAAAAATTCAGCGTGCCACAATCGAGAGAGCAGATTTCAGGCAGGCATTCCTTGATATGGGCCAGCCGTTCTTCCGGGCCGATCATGTCGGTGCCCGGACCGGGCATGGCGGGATTGGACGGGTCTGAAATCCAATCGCCCCCCATACCTGCCGTGACATTGATGACCACATCGGTATCGCTTTCGCGTATTCGGTCCACGATTTCCTTGAAGAGCGCCGGATCGCGTGAGCCCTGCCCTGTTTCAGGATCACGCGCATGCACATGCGCGGCAGAGGCCCCTGCCCTGGCGGCTTCGATTGCCGCATCAGCAATTTCTTTCGGGGTCACCGGCACGTGAGAGCTCTTGCCGGTCGTATCTCCCGCACCGGTAACTGCGCAGGTCAGCACAACTTCGTAGGTCATATCCGAGCCCCCCTTTTTACCTAGATTGCCGCGCGATTGACGGATAAAGATGTCGATTATCCGCCACAGATTAGGTTAGAATGGCGAAAAATCTGACCTAAAGCTTCTTGGTAAAACCAATGCATGTCGACATCACAACGCATATGGCTCGGGCTAAACGGCATGCCGTATTTGTCGTTGTCCCGCGTTTCAACCTGACCACGCTGATCACCATGATCGAAACCATGCGGATCGCAAATTACCTGGCGCCAGAACCGATGTTTTCCTGGGACATCGTCTCGTTCGACGGTCCTGAGATTGTTGCCAGCAATGGCATGACGACCGCAGTTGACACCGACTACGGGAGCCTCACTCCGGCAGGTTTTGTGTTTGTGTTGGGCAGTTGGGGTACTGAACACTACGAAAACACCGCTTTACTCACCTGGTTGCGAAGACGCGCACGCGCAGGCGAAACTGTTTGCGGCGTTGAATTGGGCAGCTACATCGTCGCACGTGCAGGCCTGTTGGACGGCAAACCTGCGACTATTCACTGGTCGTGGTTGAGCGGGTTCCGGGAATCCTTTGATCGGGTCGATGTCCATGAGTGTCTGTTCACTATTGACGGCAAGGTAATGACGTGCGCGGGCGGGTTGGCTGGGGTCGATCTGATGCTAAGGCTGATTGAATCCATCAGCGACAGCGGCTTTTCGGGGGAGATTGCCGACCAGATGCTGCATCACCCCATTCGCGACGCCGCCTCACCCCAGCGCAGCACCATGGGCCGGAGCACGGAAACCATGCTTCCGTTGATCCGAGAAGCGATGACCCTGATCGAAGAAAACATAGAAGAGCCGCTCAAAGTGCCCCAAATCGCTGATGTTCTGGGTGTTTCTCAGCGTCAACTGGAACGCCAATTCAAGAAACACGTGGGCTGTACCGTGGTGCAATTCGGCTTATTGCGCCGATTGCAGAATGCTCGCCTACTGTTGATTTCGACCGACCTCAGTGTACGCGAGATTGCCACCGCATCAGGATTCAATACACTGTCACATTTTGCCTATTCATTCGGTAAATTCTTCGGCCGGCGCCCATCCGAATACCGTGAGGCATGGCCGAAAAGCGAGCCGGCACCCAGCTGGCCCGGCTCTCTCTCGGATTTCTTGTCCATTCTGAACAACGTGCCCGCTCAAGGTTATCCCCCGCGGGACTGACGCAGAGCATTCAGCACTGCAACTATTTCGCGATCCCGTTGGGCTGCCATGTCCTCGAAATCTCGGTCGCCGGCGACAGCGTTGCAGCCATCGACCATGCGATCGCGCAATTCCTTCGTCAACTCAGGTGCCTCCAACCGGGTCCAGGGCAGTTTAAGCGCCGGGCCGAACTGATCCAGGTTGGTGGCCATGCCTCCGGCACCACAGGCCACGTGAAAAGCCATACACTGACCCTGCGAGACCATACGAGGCGCCGGGCCGTTCATGAGTGCGATGTCGATGTCTTCCGGCGTTGCCTCTCCATTGGCGACCATATGCAGGGCCTCTCGCCAAAGCGCCTCTTGCAGTCGGGTCGCGACAAAGCCGGGGATCTCTTTTTTCATCATCAACGGGGCCTTGCCCGCTATTTCGTAGAATTCCCCGGCCCAAGCCACCGCCTCTGGTGATGTCTGTTCGCCGCCCACGATTTCGACCAGTGGTAGCAAATATGGTGGATTGAAGGGATGGCCGATCACACAGCGTTCCGGTGTCGCGCAAGTCGCTTGGATGTCGGTCATCATCAAGCCGGACGTGGAAGAGCCAATCACGACGTCTGTTGGCAAAATGAGCCCGAGTCGTTGATAAAGTGCCTGCTTGATCTCAAGACGCTCGGGCGCGCTTTCCTGCACAAATTCGGCGCCGTCCAGCGCAGCCTCCAGATCAGTGACAATACGCAAACGGTCAAGCGACGCGCCAGCAGCAAGGCCCAAATCCGTCAAGCTTTTCCAGGCAGTATGCAGGATCTCGTAGAAAGCATCAGTTTCGCTCGCGTCATGCAAATAGGCGGTCACATCATAACCACGCGCAAGAAAATGCGCTGCCCAGCCGCCGCCGATGGGGCCGGCTCCAATGCTGGTGATGCGGGTGATCGATGAGGGGTCAGGATACATCACTCACCCTTGAATTTGGGTTCACGCTTTTCGACAAAAGCCGCGACACCTTCGGCCGCGTCATCAGATTTCAGCATCTTGCGGTAGATCGGCATCGGATCGGTGCGCATCTTGTGAAAGGCCTGTTCCAGCGGCACGCACTCGATCTCGCGCTGCACTTCCTTGACGGATTGCATTGCAAGAGGCGCTGACCAGGCAATCGAGGCCGCCCATTCCCGGGCCGCTGTCATCAATTGATCCTTTGGAACCACCTTGTTGACCAACCCGTAATGCGCTGCCTCGGTGGCGGTCATGCGACGGCCCAATAGAAACATCTCCATCGCGATATTGTGCGGTATTCTCCGAGGCAGGCGTTGTAGTGCCCCCGCATCTGGAACGATGCCCAAAGGCATTTCAGGCAGGCCAAACTCCACATGATCCGCCGCAATCAGCAGATCACAGGCCATGGCCATCTCGAATCCACCGCCGATTGCAAGACCGTTGATGGCCGCGATAACCGGCTTGTTGAGCGCCCAATTCTCGGTCAGACCCGTGAACCCGCCAAACCCGTAGTCATCACTCTCCCACCAGTTGTCGAGTTGCATTTCGCCCTCGTTCAGGGCCTTCAAATCCCACCCGGCCGAGAAAATCCGATCTCCGCCCCCGGTCAGAATCGCGCAACGCAAGTCCTTGTCCTCGTGCAGCTCCTTAAACGCCGCGGCCAAGGCCTGACTGGTGGGAACGTCGATGGCGTTTACTTTGCCCCGCTCTAGTGTGATTTCCAGAACGTGGCCGTCGCGGTGTGTTTTGACCCCTTCTGCCATTGCTTCAGTCCTCCTTGAATTCCGGCATGACCTCGTCGCAGAACATGCGCAAGGATCGCTGCTGCGCCGCGTGATCAAGCCCCATCGAGGCATAGTAGATGAACTCGTTCACACCGAGCCCCTGATATTTCTTGAGCTTTCCAATCACACGCTCAGGTGAACCGAACATTAGGTTTTCTTCCAGCATCAAGGGATCATACTGTTCCCGGCCCTCCAACTGATCCAGCGGAATGGAAGCAGGAAAACCATCTTTGACATCGCCCAAATTGCGATAGAGGTTTTCGAACTGGCTCAGCAATCGTCGCACCGCCTTCATCGCGTTTTCGCCATCGGCCGCATTGTCGTAAACGCAGGAATGGCGCATCAGCGCAAAACGTGGAACCCAGCCATTATCCGCTTTTTCAATCGCCTCATCGAGTTGCTTTTTGTACAGCTCGGCCTCAGCGAACGGGCGGGTGAAAGGCCAGCAATTCACGTGGCAGCGTTCACGCATGGCGTAGTCATAGGTGATCGGCGAGCGCGCCGCGACCCAAACCGGAACCTCGGCTTGCAATGGTTTGGGCACCGAGGTTGATGTCGGGAATTGCCAATATTCGCCTTCATGCGCATAATCGCCCTTCCACAACTCGCGCACCGTGGGCAGCATCTCTTGCATATAGCGCCACGCATCAGATTGCTTGAGGCCCGGCTTCATGCGATCGAACTCGCGCTGATAGGCACCTGACCCGATACCAAACTCCAACCGACCGCCGCTTAAAAGATCCAGCATCGCGGCTTCACCGGCCAGGTTAATCGGGTGCCAGTACGCAGCGGTCGCCACCGCCGTACCAAGCCGGATCCGGCTGGTCTCGGATGACCACCAAGTCAGCAGTTGGAACGGGTTGGGCGCAATCGTCATTTCCAGCGCGTGATGCTCAGCAGCCCAAACGATATCGAAACCGCCATCCTCGGCGATTTGCACCATCTCCAATGTGTGGCGCGCGACGTCTTTCATATCA
Organism: Ruegeria sp. CH8; assembly: GCF_056536985.1. Classification (NCBI taxonomy): domain Bacteria; kingdom Pseudomonadati; phylum Pseudomonadota; class Alphaproteobacteria; order Rhodobacterales; family Roseobacteraceae; genus Ruegeria; species Ruegeria sp. CH8. Next base: position 38,441 of record NZ_JBQFQR010000028.1, read on the forward strand.
AGACTGTTGTCGATCCGCTCCATGTTTACGGCAAGTTGGAATTTCATGCTCACCTCCCTCAGCGCATTACAAACGGGTTCGCCATCGGCTCATCCGATGTGTTCATCCAGACCGTCTTGGGCCGGGTGTAATCGTAGATCGCCTGGAACCCGCTTTCGCGGCCATAGCCTGATCCTTTAACGCCACCAAACTCCGCTATCGGCGACACAACACGGTAGGTGTTCACCCAGACGATGCCGGCACGCACCGCATTTGCCATGCGCAAGGATCGCGCGCCGTCGGTGGTAAAGATGCCCGCCGCCAGCCCATGTTCGGTATCGTTGGCCAGTTCCAGCACCTCAGATTCGGTCTTAAAACGCTGGACGCAAAGTACAGGGCCGAAAAGCTCTGTATCGACGATACGCAGATCCTGCCGTGGGCAGTCGATGATGGTTGGCTCGAAATATAGCCCTGCTTTGCCTTCCGGCTGCTTGCCCCCCACCAGAACTGTGCCGCCCTCTTCCTGAGCGAAGGCAACCTCGCGTTGGATGTGGTCCAACTGTCCAGGGGTGCAAAGCGGCCCCATCTGAGTTTCCTCGGCCAGTGGATCGCCAATGAGGATCTGCTGCGCCTGCGCCACCATCCTGTCGAGAAACTCATCCGCGATGTCCTCGTGCAAGTAGAGCCGCGATCCGGCGACGCAGCTTTGCCCTGTCGCGCCAAAGATACCGGCAATCGAGGCATTGACTGCACTTTCGATATTGGCGTCATCAAAAACAATGAAGGGCGACTTGCCGCCCAGTTCCAATGAGACCTCGGCAAAGTTGCGTTTTGCGTTCTCCAGCACATGGCGCGCGGCATTTGGGCCACCGGTAAAAGAGACGCGCGCCACCAGTGGATGCCCGGTCAAAGCCCGTCCACAGGGCTCACCATGACCCGTTACGATGTTGACCACACCAGGCGGGATACCGGCCATTTCGACAAGTCGCCCAAACTCCAGCATGGCCGCGCTGGCATGTTCGGATGCTTTTAGAACAACCGTATTCCCGGCAGCCAATGCCGGGCCGATCTTGACCGCTACAAGGAACAATTGCGAATTCCAGGGCACCACGGCAGCAACCACGCCCAGAGGTTCGCGCTTGGTAAAGACAAACATGTCAGGTTTGTCGATGGGCAGTGTCTCGCCGCTTACCTTATCCGCACACCCAGCAAAAAAGTGGAAAAACTCGGCAATGTACTTGGCTTGCCAACGCGTTTCCTTGAGCATCTTGCCGGTGTCGATGGATTCAGTTCGTCCCAGCTCTTCGGAATGATCCGCCAGAAGATCGCCCAGCTTGCGCAGGCATTTGCCGCGCTCGGTCGGTGTCATCCGCGCCCAGGGGCCGCTGCTAAAAGCAGTGTGCGCCGCGGTGACTGCGCGGTTGATATCATCCTCAGTTGCCTCTGGAACACGGCTCCAGACCTCACCATTGGCTGGGTTGACGCTGTCAAAAGTACCGCCATCCGCAGCGTCGACCCAGTCGCCATCAATCAGCATCTGATAGTTTTTGACATCAGCCATGGCGTGCCTCCCCCCTGATTGTTGCCTCCCTATTCATGTCTGCTTTCGCGCCTCAGGGTTATGAAAATACGACGCAGTCTGTCGAAAAATCCGGGTCTCGCATCCGATCATGGGTGCAGGCTGTTCCAAAGGGAGGCTTGGAAATGGGTAGCAAAAAGCAGGTTATCGGAGGTCCACTGGAAATTGGCGGACGGGTTCTGTCGCTGTCCCGCGCCATTCGGGCAGGTGATTTCGTTTTTCTGACAGGGCAAATTCCTATGCGAGACGGCGTGCCTATGACCGATGGCACCGTCGAAGAGCAGACCCGCGCAGTTTTGGACGACATCACCAAGACACTAGCCAAGGCAGGCTGCACCCGCGACGATGTCATCAAGGCCATGGTCTGGCTGCGGGAGCGCGACGATTTCCCTGGATTTAACGCCGTCTACGCCGACTATTTTCCAGTTGAGCCTCCAACCCGGTCGGCTGTGGTCAGCGATCTTCTGGTGGATGCCCGCGTTGAGGTCGAAGTCGTAGCCTATCGCCCCCTCAAGGACCAATCCTGATGGGCATAGCACCAGACGGAACCCATTTAAAAATGACAGGACCAGAAGGTGCGCCTGTTGTGGTAATGATCCATGGGCTGGGCCTGAACCAGGATTGCTGGCAATGGACGATCCCTGCACTGTCTGATCGCTTTCGCGTTCTCACCTATGATCTATATGGTCATGGGCAAAGTGCCCCGCCACCCGAACGCCCCAGCCTTTCAATGTTTTCACGCCAGCTAGAGAGCTTGCTGGACCACTGCGCCATCCAAAGCGCGGTTATCGCAGGGTTCTCGTTGGGTGGCATGATCGCGCGTCGGTTTGCCCAGGATGTGCCACAACGGGTTTCAGCTCTGGTGATCCTTCATTCCCCTCACAAACGGACCGACGCCGCACAAGAGGCAATCTTGAAACGGGTGGAACAGGCACGGTGGGACGGACCAAAGGCAACGGTCGAAGCTGCGCTGGACCGGTGGTTCACCGATGCGTTCCGCCAGTCCAACCCTCGTATGATGGAGACGGTACGCGACTGGGTCATGGCCAATGACAAAGCAATTTACCACACTATCTATCGCGTGCTGGCCGATGGTATCGACGAAATTGTTGCGCCAAGCCCGCCGATTTCTTGCCCGGCGCTGGTGATTACCGGTGATGAGGATTTCGGCAACGGGCCTGACATGGCCTATGCCATCGCAAGCGAGATTGCGGGGGGCAGTGCACTTATCCTCCCGGGACTGCGGCATATGGCACTTGCCGAAGACCCGGACGCAGTGAACAAGCCACTCCGCAGCTTTCTCAACAATCTGGATCTGAAGCCATGAGCACCAAAATCCTCAAAGGCCTGCGTGTGTTGGATTTGAGCCGGATGCTTTCAGGTCCCTATTGTACAATGCATCTGGCGGATCACGGGGCCGAGGTGATCAAGATCGAAGGCAAACATGGCGACACCAGCCGCGGCAACGGACCGTTCCGTCAAGACGATCCGGATCATGCCTGGGCCGGCTACTTTGTAAGCCTGAACCGCGGCAAGAAAAGCGTGCAGCTTGATCTGAAATCGTCCGAGGGCTGCGCGACTTTTCGAGAACTTGCGGCAACGGCGGATGTCATCGTCGAGAATTTCCGCCCGGGCGTAATGGATCGCCTTGGCCTGTCTTATGAAAGCCTTGCTGCCGACAACCCCCGGCTCGTCTATGCCGCGATCCGTGGCTTTGGCGACCCGCGCACAGGCCAAAGCCCCTATGCCAACTGGCCTTCGTACGATGTGGTTGCGCAGGCCATGGGCGGTCTGATGTCCGTCACCGGACCGAATGCTGACACACCCACCAAGACCGGACCTGGGGTGGGTGACATATTCACCGGCATGATGATGGCTTTCGGTATCATGACCGCCCTGCGCGAGGCCGAAGCGACGGGCAAAGGGCAGTTTGTGGATGTGGCCATGTATGATGCCATGATCTCGCTCTGCGAAAGAATGGTTTACTTGCATAACGTGACAGGAGAGGTGCCCGGACCGGAAGGCAACGGGCATCCATTCCTTTCCCCGTTTGGCCTTTACCCTGCAGCCGATGGCCACATCGCGCTTGGTATTGTCGATGACGCGTTTTGGCAGCTTTTGACACGGCTGATGGGGCAACCGTCACTTGGACAAGATGACCGCTTCTCCACAAGGGCGGCCCGGGCCAACCATGCTTCCGAAGTCAACAAAATCGTACGCGATTGGACCCGACAACGGACTAAGGAGCAATTGACGGCAACACTGGGTGGCCAGGTCCCGTTCGGCCCGATGAACAATATCTCGGACATCGCGGCCGACCCTCATGTAGCCAGTCGCGGCATGCTGGCGAAGGTCCCGCATCCGGATGCGGGGCATGAACCTTGGATCGTGGCAGCAAACCCGTTGCGGTTCGGTCGACACCGCCAAGGTGCACTGACGACCCCTCCTGCGCTAGGTGAGCACAATAGCATTCTGGAAGGATTGACCCCACCGGAGTCGACGGAACCCTTAGCCGGGAAGGCGCTGCGCGACGCCTTCGGGCGCTTTGCCACCGGTGTGACAGTGGTAACTACCCGGCAGCCGGACGGGACCCCGCGCGGGTTCACGGCGAACTCATTTACCTCCGTTTCTCTCGACCCACCTCTACTCCTGGTTTGTGTCGGTAAGCAGGCCTTGTCCTTTGAAACCTTCCTGCAGGCGGATCATTTCACGGTCAACGTCCTGTCGGACGACCAAAAAGAAATCTCGGGCCTTTTCGCGTCTCAATCAGCCAAAAAATTCGACATTGCAGCCTGGCAACCTGACGCGCGGAACATGCCCACGATAGACGGTGCGCTCGCCCGGTTCAGCTGTGCCCGACACCGTTTGGTCGATGCTGGTGACCATCTGATCCTGATCGGCCGCGTGGAGGATTTCGAAACGCGCGAGGGACATCCGCTGGGCTACTTTCGCGGTGCCTATTTCGATTTGGGGCTCAACAGTGCCCTGACAGAGGCCGCCACTGCAGGTGGTGTGACCGTCGGAGCGGTACTGGCCAACGAAGATCGGGTCCTACTCTCCGTTGACAAAAGCGGGCACATTTCAGTGCCGGTTGCTCCTGCAAATAACAATTCTGCAGATGGGCTGATCACTGATCTGTCAAACCGAGATTTGATTGTAGAGCTGGCGCATCCTTATGCGGTTTATCGAATATCCAAAAGTGGGACGCAGCGGATCATCTACCACGGAAGCGTTCATGGGCAGCCCCCTGACGGCATGCAATACTTTGGTCTCGGCGACTTGCCGCTGGAACGCGTACGCGACGGGGCTGAAAATTCGATGTTGCGCCGTTACGCAAAGGAAAACAGCCACGGTACATTTGGTTTCTACCACGGAACTGAAGTCGAAGGCGTCGTACACACACCGACCGGGCACCACAGCTATCACGTTTGACAGGAGAAGCAATATGATCCCCGAATTGCGCAAGGTAGTCACCTTTGATGAGGATATTCACACAGAAGGAGGCCGACCTTCGGAACCCGTGTTGCGCATGATCGGCGTGGCAGCGGTGGTCAGAAACCCTTGGGCAGGACGTGGCTTTGTCGATGATCTTTCACCAGAGATTCAGCGCATGGCGCCAGTTCTGGGAGAGATGCTCACCAACAGACTGATCGCTCTGGCGGGGTCAGGCGATGCGATAGAAGCCTACGGAAAAGCCTGTATCGCCGGGACAAGTTGTGAGATTGAACATGCCTCCGCGCTTATTCACACCCTGCAGTACGGAAATTATTATCGTGAGGCAGTGGGTGCAAAAAGCTATCTCGGTTTCACAAACACGCGAGGGCCCGCGAACACCCAAATTCAGATCCCGCTGATGGACAAACATGATACCGGGCGGCGGTCGCACTACCTGACCGTCCAGTTTTCAATCTACGACGCGCCGGATGTGGATGAACTTGTTGTGGCTCTGGGGGCATCAACCCGTGGTCGCCCGCACCACCGGATCGGCGACCGATACTCAGACCTCGCTGCCTTGGGAAGGGATGTGGAGAACCCGGCTGGGGTCTAGTTTGTTACGATGATGATGCGTATCAGGTAATTGGCTTGAGGCAAGTTGTTGTCTTCGATGCAGACCAACTCAGCACGAGAGCTGACAATCAACAAATAAGGATTGGGCGCAAAATCGCCAACGACCGCCGCCTCCTTGATGGGGTATTCTGGGTCGGCTAAACCGGAGTCACTTCGCGTTCAGCCGGAAGCGTTTAGAAATGCTCAGACACTCATCATCAGGCAGCGAGCGCCAAACATGGAGTTCGCTCAGGGACACCAACCTCATAAAAAGCGGCTTTACAACTACTACCCACCTCCCTTTTTCTAGTGCGTCTAGCTCATTTGGACAGAAATAACAGCAAGGAAGTTTGTTCCATGCAACTGTGTCAGCCACAGACAAAGCTCTCATTCGCAGCGGCTACATGAAAGCCTTAATCAAAACCTGTTGCGGACATCCTGTGTTTAGTCTGATAGGTCGTCTGTTGATGTGTGATCGCCGGAGCCGGAAAGACTGAAATGCTTGTTACAGTTGCTGTCGCCGGTTATCGATCTCTCCGAAATCTGGTTCTGCCACTTGCTCCCCTGACGGTAATTACCGGTGGCAATGGGGTCGGAAAGTCGTCGCTGTATCGCGCGCTTCGAATGTTGAGCGAGGTGTCACAAGGTAGTGTTATCTCTACACTCGCGTCTGAAGGAGGGTTGGGCTCCACAATGTGGGCGGGGCCTGAAGTGCTGTCTCGAGGGATGAAAACGGGTGAAGTACCCATCACCGGAACGACTCGGAGCAAACCAGTCGGCCTAAAGCTTGGCTTTGCGTCCGAAGACTACGGGTACGCAGTCGAGCTTGGATTGCCAGCAGAAACCTCAGCCTTTTCTAATGATCCTGAGATCAAGTCCGAAGCATTGTGGATCGGCGAGACATTGAGCCGACACAACGCGCTTGCAGAGCGCCGTGGCCCGTGTGTACGGGTACGGTCGGAGTACGGTTCTTGGAACCAGGCGGCCACTACCCTTCCACCGTTTGACAGTATGATGACCCACGCAGCCGATCCGAATAACGCATTAGAGCTGCTGCATTTACGAGACCGTATGCGGAATTGGCGGTTCTATGATCAACTTCGGACTGATCGTGAGGCCCCGGCCAGAAGGCAACAGGTCGGCACCCGAACTCCAATTCTTGCAAGTGACGGCTCGGACCTGGCGGCAGCTATTGAGACAATTCGGGAAATCGGCGATGTGGCAACACTTGAAAAGACCGTCATGGACGCATTTCCGGGAAGTTCAATTGAGGTTCATGCGAAAGATGGGTTATTCAGCCTCACAATGAAACAGCACGGGTTGCTGCGCCCGCTCAGCACTGCGGAATTGTCGGATGGGACCCTGCGATACCTGCTCCTCGTGGCGGCCTTACTGACGCCACGACCTCCTAGCCTGATGGTCCTAAATGAGCCCGAAACAAGCCTGCATCCTGACTTAATCCCACCTCTAGCTCGGTTGATCAAAGAAGCCTCCGCGCGAAGTCAGATCATCGTCGTTTCTCACAACCGAGCGTTAGCCAAAGCTTTGAGCAAGGGTAATGCGCTCACGCATCACCTCGGCAAAGCCACTGGGGAAACCTTTGTCGAAGCGGCGGAACCCATACCTTGGTCGTGGCCCAAACGATAGCCTTTAGGGAAGTGCTAACAACGCGCGCGATTGAGTTGTGCGTTACACGGAATCGCCTTGACCCACACTGACCTCGCGCGCGATATAACCGCATGGTTTCCAAATCTACGGTACAACTTGCCACTATCTTGTATGGCTTGAGTTCATCGATTGTAGTGGCCGAAAAGGTTCATTTTTCTGGACTCTATGTCCCGGAAGGTCTTTCGTGCGCGGAAGGCGCGCGGATTTCGGAGGAATATGGGGACCTTCGTGCCGGATACGTCATCTATGACGACGAGGGGCGCAAATCGGACGACGGGTCTTGTGCTTACGCTCAAGTTCAGGCTCTTCGCGGAACCGCGGTGCAAATCGTTGATCTGGCCTGCTCATTTGACGGTGCAACCTATTCTTACCGCCAGCTCTTAACCCCGCTTGAGAAAAATAGGCTGCTGGTTGTAAACTCACCAGACGAAGAAACCTCCACTTACCAGATCTACACTTTATGCGGATGGGTTCCTGAGAGCTGAATGCGGTAGCGCTCTCCCGGCGACTTCGTGAACTAGTCTTAAAGGAAACTCATCAGGCGGTTGGCCACACTAGATTTAGCAAAAGAATAACGACTGCAAAGGCGACCGCAAGTGTCAGCCGCTGTCTTCCCTTGCTCTTTCCGTCAAGGACACCGGTAAGCTGCATTAACCAATAGGTGGCGTAAAGTAAGGCACCAGAAGCAAGCGCGTGCGCGACATCATAGTTCATAGGTTTTCCGTCATTTGATGATTCCATAAATCTCAATGATGAGTGCAGATTCCCGTTATTTCCATGGCTAAGATGATCTCCGGGCCGTATTCTGCATAACCTAAATCGGTGCAAGGTTAGTTACATCTGGGTCGCCCGTTGAAAAGCCCCTCTATGGCCCACTTATATCCCTGCGGCGTCGCAATCAAAGAATAAGGGCAACGATACTAATAGGGCTCGAACGTAGTAGATGACGTATTCGCTAGGGTAGAACATAAAATGTCGTTTTCTACATTCGTCGTTGCGTTGGTTACAATCGGTTGCGTGCCTGTGAATTCGACAATCCACTAGTATGCTCGCCGACCATCGTTGAGCCGCTCGATATTGCTGGGCGGACCCTGATCCAAAACCACCGACAGGGTGTCCTGTCACGCGCCGCCTTGCCGGACGGAATCTGCACATCCCGCCAGAAGCAGAAAGCTGAAGATCAAGGCTGCGGCAGAGAGTGCTATCTAAGTTTTTCGACAATAGATTTTCCTCTAGCAGACCCGCACAATTGTTCTATTTCGATGCAGGAAGCTGCGCTAGCTGAGTCATTGGTATTCACGCACCGCGAGATCGGCGGCCTCCTTGGGAAGGATGAGGTTCCATCGCCTGTTCGCGATCTCCTCTCTGACCGTCACGGCGCTAACCATCCTGTTCCCAACTCGCAGCTCAAGGTCCTTTCCGATCTTCGCTCTTGTCAGGCCCGCCACGGCGAAAGCAGCGTCTTTGTTTAGCTCGAGCCGAAGGATCACTTGCTCATTGCCGGTCTCTTCGGTGCTCATTTCGCGGACAGCAGCAGGCATTAGAGCAATCGGGCCGATGGAAATCCAGTCAGGAAATCGCTCTACCACGCATACCGGGTAGTCCCCTGGATGTCTTCCACCGCCGAGGTCCAGGCAGTTGTCCTCCTGTACGGCCAGCTGTACACGCGCGCCCGCCCAGAACGCGGCAGTCACCAGCACTACCATCGCCGCGACTAAGGCGAAGAGCCGCATTAACGGTTCCAAAAATAGAGAAACAGCGACGTCAGAAGCATCGCCACTGCACCTAAGGTGAATATCCATCCAAGGCCGAGAAGGAAAAACGCTTCGCGCAGCACTCCGTCCTCGTCAATCTGCACACCTTGCACCCAATAGAGGACCCATAAAACCGCACCAATGGTCAAAGAGAACAGCGCCGAGATCAGGGTCACTTTCGCGGCGCGCCTAGTTGCACTGATCATATCGATAGTCTCCGTATTCGATCCAACGCTCTGAACCATCTTCAAAAACGAGAAACTCGGAACGGTCCTGGCCCAAGAGAGCGACGATAAAGCCACGCGGCGGCTCTGCATTGCCGAAGTAGCTGTAGGACGTCATTGCGTCCATCGTTTCACCGTTGACCGTAACACGCGCGTCCCAGTCGCTGCCGGTGTCGACAATGGCATATTCGATCTGTCGCTGAGTGCCGCCCCCGCCGCAGTAGACTACGCCTTCAGGTGCTTCCGGAAGGGAACCTGAACCCGACGAGGCGAGGTTACTACAACTGCGTTTCAACGAACGGATGGCCGCCGAAGACCCCTTCAATTCGAGGATCGCATACGAAATGTCCTGATCGGTCATAGAGAGATTGAGCGTCGCGTTAGCGGCAATCTGATCCAGAACAAACACGTAGTCATTGGCGTCATTGAACTCAATTTCGACGGGGTAATTGTCCACAACCCGGAAGGAACTGTTGGCCCGCCCGGCCTGAAACGCACCGACTTCAGCTGTGCCGTTGCTCATGAATCGAAACGAAAGCCCCTGCTTGTTCACGATGTCTTGGCTGTCTTCATAGCCTGCTGGAGCAAACCGTATGCGGTCGCATTGCAGTTCTAAAGTGATATTGTTCGCCTGAATGAATGCATTAGGGCTTGGGCCTGAACTAAACTGCCAATCTGCCATTGCCGACAATGGAGCAGCGAGCAAAAAGGACGTAAATAATGTGGAAAGCCAGTTCATTTATGACCTCATTATTGTAGAGAGCGAAACCGGCGGCTGCCGGTGTTCAAATTCGTGAGAGCCGGTTGACTCATCAACCTAGTGCCCAAAGCCACACCCGCTTCACATCTTTTTTCCTCTTGGAATAGGCGGCTCTTTAGACCGCCCGCTTCAAAGAGCTTATCCCTCACCCATGAAGAACACGGACGTGACAGCGCCGGACGGAGTCGTCTCGCAGACCCAGAAATTTTGCGCGCCGGGTACGTTCATGAGCAGGCTAAAGCCATCGTCAAGGCGAGTAACGTCGTTCACTGACGAACCGGTGACACCGACGGTAGAGTTGACATCTGCGACGCAATTGGCGCGCGCGACGGCCTCACCGTCACCAGAGCCGGGTTGCGTCGTCTCGACACAGCCTGCGACAGCCGTTGCAACGAAGACTGCAAGGCCAATTTTTGAATAGTTAGACACTTATTCCCCCCAATTTGATTCTGTTGGTTGTTGACAGTCGGAATAGCGAGACCCGTGCAGGCAAACCGTAGATTCTTCCTTAGTATTCTCCCAAACAACTTTACTACGTCCCCGCAAAACCTCTGACCAAGTCTGCGTCATAGCGTCAAACTGGAGCGGGACCGTATGCATTATCGCCTTCTTGTGACGGTCGACTCAGCCACCAGATCATGAGCACTGAGAGTATGAGTTGCAGAATACCGACAACCATCAACCCGGTGACACCGAGGAAAGCCGCTGGGCCCCTCAGAGTTTCAGGATCATTCGCGCCTTGCTCGAGCGCAGAGAACACTGCGATGCCACTGAACAGCATGAGCACAGTCGCGATGCTTAGTGCTGCAGGCAAAAGCAAATACCAGCCCGGTCGTCCTGTGTCGTGCAGTCGACGCCATCCAGCAGCCAGCATGGGTATTAGAACGGCAAGCTGAAAAATTGGGGTCAGGACTTGGATGCCTTGTCCGGTTTCGGGATCCGTCCCAAAGATTGATGCGTCGACGATTGCAAAGACGAGGCTTACGAGAACAACAAACAGCACAAACCACCAGTACTCAGACCTCACTGCACGCCCGGAAAAAACAAAGTACTTTCCAAAGCACGTTTTGGTTGCTTGAACAAATCCCATATTTCCGAACTCCTTAGAGCGGCGGCCCGATCTCTCTGAAATCATGGACCCTACTCCACGGCTTAGTCAATCGCCTTGGCACTGCTCCCTCAAAACCGGTGAGTGTCCAAATTCGCCACCTTAGAATCTTCTCTGAAGCAGCGCTCGGTTTCCCTGCTGCGGTAGTACAAAATGCACCTGGTAATCCCGACCCATACCGTGGCCTCCGTGTCACCTCATCATGCTTTTTGAGTGAAGCACGCTTCTGGGGTAAACCAGACGCGAAGACGCACGCACTCTTTCTCGGGCGTCGATACTAAACTGTCAGGTGGGGTCGGCCGGTCAAAATGTGGGCGCGCGCCGCCATTCGGGATCGAGAGCCCGCAACTCTTGCAGGGTCCCCGCGCCATGCGCTGCGCCATAGAGGACAACGACGTTACCCGGAGCGGCATCGATCACGGCTGCCAAGTGCCTGTTACGTGCGTCAATTGTGATCTGCGTGACCCGCGCGGGGTCCGCAGTCGGCAGAACGAAGTCTCTCATGGGCGTCGACAGGTTCTCTTCGCTGATTTCGAGTGGTCCAATCAGCATTTCATAGGCGTCTGCGATTTGTGCTGGTGTCAGATCCACGTTCACATCCTGACCACCGGGGAAGCCAAGGAAAGCCTCGTTGTCCTGTGCAACAAGACCGTCCGACACGTTCTCGGCATAGAAGGCCGGCGAGGGAAGCATGCCCAGCATTGCGCGTATCCTTAGTTTGTCGGCGACGCTGGCCGTGTCGAAGTCGATAAACTCGTAATAGAGGTCCGCTCCATTTAGCTTGAGGCGTTCGACCTCAGCGGCAATACGATCATAGAAAGGCTGCTCGGCGATATGGATCATGGGGATGAAATACAGGCTTCGCTCGCCATTGGTGAAGGTAAAGCGTTTTGCGCCACCTGCAGATCCATCGACAATGAAGTCTTCCTCGGTCAAGGTGCCAATGTCGCCAGGTGGACCCTCTGGTATAGGATCCCCCGCAGCGTTGTTCCCGATCACAGCTGCAGCCAATAGTGAGATGGCAAACGATGTTGACAACTTTTCTCTGAAAGATTTCGTTGCACTCCTCGCAGTGGCCGTGATTCTTGTAATGGTTGCCATTGTTGTGGGGACGCAAGAAAAAATGAATTGGGACGCGGACATGGATGTTTCTTACCTTCGCGGTACGCTGAAAAATGTGTAGCTGTTCGTCTGGGTCAGGATTGGCACACCAGTCTGTGCCATGAGTTCATCCATATCCGTCGAACCGGTTGAACACGCTACAAGATCGGCAGCGTCGTCTAGGAAATCGAGGGTAAAAGCGCTTTCGCCAACGAGGCGGCAATCATCAGCAGCGCTTCTGTAGCCGCGGACGAAGATCAATTCCGGATCAGGTTCGCTTATGGCAACCTCAGGAGTAGTTTCAATGCACCCCGAAACAGCCAGCACCGATGCGATAGTGCCGATATTGAGCATAATCATTTCGAGGTGTCGTTTCAAATACGCTACTCCCACTCTGCGCGCGTGCTGCGCCACACCTTTTCTTCTGCATCCCATACGCTGGCTACGATGCAGGGCGTTGGGTTGATACCTTCACACTGCGAGCCATGCACATCCGCCAGAAGCACCCGGAACGGGCCGATGTTCGCCATCTCCCAACCCTGATTGAGAAGCGAAAACGCACGATCCTCGATCAGGAAATGGGACATGCAACCGCCTGTACCACAATAGAGTGATGCAGCGGTCGAACACGAGAATCCACTTTCGTCCAGCCCCCAGTCCCGCTGGAGGTCTCCGTCCAGATCCACGCGGCGAACCGCACCGAACTCCAGGGCGAACTGTCCGTTCTCGAATTCAGAACAAGCCCTTTGGGCGGCTTCGACCTTTTCGGCCAACCGCGCCGGCAGCGCAGACCAATCTTGTGCAATTGCTGGACCAGTGTTGAATGCCGTCAAGATTGCACAGAGAAAGAACGCCCATTTCCGGGCATCGTCGCGGTTGCTCTTTCCGGCTATCTTAGTCTCCATTTTCGATTCTCCATCATGTACCTAAGGTTCCGCTGCATGGTTCGCCGGTGTTGTCACCGAATTCGATTTAGTTTCGTCACCATCACTGAAGACAAGGAATTTCGACCGTTCTTCGCCAAACAGCCCGAACTGGAACCCTGTCGGCGGCTGTGATCGAAAAAGCTGTGCGACGTCATCGCGCGAATGGTATCGCCATCAAAAGCAACGCTTACACTCCAAGGGTCGTCTGGCTCTCTCACGAAAGCGTTGTCGATGACCTTCTCTGCGGCACCATTTCCGCAGCAGACTATGCCTTCAGACGCTTCCATGATCCGAGATTTCGACACGCCGGAGTTGCAGGCTAAGCGCTGGGAATTGACCGCCGTGGACGAGCCTTTGAGCGTGGCGAAACCGATATCCAGTCCAACTTTCCGCACTTCCACCTTGGGGCTCCTTTCCCTGCAGAAGAGTACATCTGCAGTTCGCCGCGACGCGTGACAGTTGGGAGCAAACATCATCCGCGCAATCCATAATTCGAACACTGGCATTCGACAACTCGCTGCACTTTGCTTGAACGGCCGCTTTAAGCGCTTCGTCGCAGCAGACGGACGTAACTGGTGTGCTTTCTGCATGCGCGAATACTCCGGGCAGAGTTCTTGCAGTTTCGTGAGTAAATTCTATCGCGAGGCGAATAATCTTCAAGCGGCACTGTTGCACCGCGGCCCCCCATCAAAAACCATTTGCCATAGCGGTCTTTCATTCGAATATTTTTTTGTGCTCAAATATTCTCCGGATGATCGCAAAAGGTTGTGGCCGCGTTTGTGAAGTTAGTGGGGAGAGCTTATGGAAACAAAGGATCGAGTTCAGGCAAGCGTAGCGCCGTACGTTGATCGCGCACTTTTCACTAAGCTCACACTCGGAGCCTTGGCGTACTTCTTACTGCCCGGCATTGCCCAGGCCCAAAGTTCGCAATCTTGCGCTGAAGTTGGTGCTCCGCGTCAAGAATACACTGCTGGAACAGAGACCATTCTTAGCGGGCAGACGATATCTTCTACTGTTAAAACCTGCCTGCCAATTCCAAACGGGCCCATCACGGCGCTTCTGATTGGTAATTCCACCATAACGCCTTCTGGGGAAATTGAGCTGTATGTCCCGGGGCAGAGTCAAAATCCAGACAGAGCATCGGTACTGACTTTGTTGAACGTCGATGTCGCGGCAGGGAGCGGCGACTTTGTTTCACGGGAGGCCCTGACGACGCAAATCAACGGCAGACTACGAGTCAATATTGTAGGGACTTCGATAGGATCAGGACGGTCCATGACATTTGCGCCCGCAAATGGGAGTGATGTTGACCCAACCGAGGTATTTTTCCAATCAGACACGCCGTTAACTTACGATAATTTGACAGTAACAAACGCGACGGAAATCGCGTTTGGTGTGATCAACATTCAGACAAGAAGCGCTCAAGCGTCTGATTTTACACTGACCAACAGTTCAATGTCGGCCACCAGCAATATGGTGATCGGTGCTGGTTCAACACTTCGGCTTGACGCGTCCAGCAGCTTAACCACGGTCGATTTTGATAACTTTGGTACTCTGGCCGGCAACGGCACCGTGAACGCATTCAATTTCAACGTGAGAAATGGCGCTGTTCTTTCACCGGGCTCCTCGATTGGGACGTTGAATATTAATAGTGCAATTTCCTTCGCTGCGGGGTCGACGATTTTGTCGGAAGTCGACCCCGCAGCGGCACAAAAAGCGGATCTGGTTTCGTCAACAGACGCAGTCACTGGTATCAACAACGCCACCATACAAGTCGAAGCCGCTCGTCCAGGCTTGACTGCGCAGGACTATGCTGCTGGCAACGACTACACGGTTTTTCAAGCCTCGCGTTTCGATGGAAACTCCCCAACTCTTGTTGCCGGAGGATCTCTGCCCGCCCTATCCAGTCTGAGTATCTCAAACACGCCAACCGCGGACGGTAGAATCGACATAGCGTTTTCGACCCTCCCCGTTTCGAGTTTACCACAACATCCATCAGTTGTTGGATCTCCCAATGCAAGCAACCTTGCTGGTGCGGTGGCTAACACCACAAACACGTCACCTGGAACTAATCTGACCAATGGCTCAACCTTGGGTAATACCGTTAACACGCTTACCAATTCAGGTTTGTCTGGATTTAATCGTGTGCACGCAGAGCCCTATTCCTCCAATTTGACCGTTGGGCTTGAGCAACTTGACCTGATAACAAACACTGTGCTGAGCCATGCTGACTGCCGCAAGTATCAAGCGGTTGGCTTCAGCAATGCGGATCAACCCGTTGCAGAAGGCGACATCGACTCGGCCCAGAGCCCGAGCGGCGCAATAGACTGCTCTGATCGGCGCTGGTGGATCGACACGGCCTATGTGAGCGGGGACGTTGATGGAAGCAATGGCCTTGGGACATTCGACTATTCGCTGGGCACGATTTTGGTCGGAGCGGATGTCGCAAGCACCGATAGAGGTGTGGTCGGCGTGTACGCAGGTTTTGGGACATCCTCCATGGATGAACACGATCAAGTCGATCAGGACTTTTCGACCGACAGCTATCATGTGGGCGTCTATGGGCGCACAACAACCGGAACTTGGGAGTTCTCCGGGCTGGTCGGTTACATGTTCGGTGAAACCGACGCCAAGCGAAATAACCCTTCTGTTGATGGCTTTACGGGGGGCGAGGCTAAATCGGATTTGGACCAAGAGGGAATCCACGCCGGTATCCAGGCACGGAAGTTGTTTAACCTGGAGAGCGGTGCAAGGGTTTCTACGGTTTTCGGATTGAACTACGGGCGTATCCAACAAGGTTCAGGCACAGAGACTGGCGGTGGTGATTTCAATTACTCGATTGAAAAAGCGAACGCAGAATCGCTGGTCGCTTCTATTGGAATTGACTACCAGCGGGATTTCTTGACAGAGAATGGTTTGCTAACCCCAATCGCCTTTGCCCGGTATGAATATGACTTCTTTGCCAACAAGGACAATGAGCACGAAATCACTGTAACAAGCCCGATATTTGGCACGTTCACGCAAGTCGGTCAAAACCGAGGAGCAAACGGCTTCGTTCTTGGTCTGGGGCTAGGGTATCAGATCTCTGATCTGGCCAGACTAACGGCAGGATATGGCTATTCAGTTCGCTCCAACGGCCAAGAACATGGCCTCGGTGCAAACTTAAGCGTTCGGTTCTGATTAGGGCGGGCCAACGAAGAGGAGTGGTAAGCTGGTGTTGTCACGTTAACCGTCGTTCGGTTGCTCATGCTTGGATTTGGACATAGGTGACATCGATGAATTCATCGTCGATCAGCTACAAGCA
>NZ_JBQFQR010000029.1:0-45011 GCF_056536985.1 Ruegeria sp. CH8
CCACACCCGACCGCATCAGGCCCTCAACATGCGCCCACCAGTCCCCGAAACTCTAGTCCGAGATGGCCCAGAACAAGGGGGCTAGACATACGGACCGCACAAGACGCTTTACAGCCGCTGGAAACGCTGGAGCTAGAAAGGGGGCTTCGCGCGGATGATGTCAGGATTAGCCGCTAAACACGGCGACGAGAAGACCGTGATGATGGATGCTACCTACCTGAAGGCGCTTTGCACAGCGACCAGTTTGGGCGTCAAAAAGGGGAACGTGGACACCTGATCGGTCGGACCAAGGGCGGCATGAACACGAAGCTGTACGCCATCTGCGACAGCTAGGGACGACCGCTTGATCTACTCGTCACTGCCGGTCAGGTCAGCGATTACATCGGCGCACGGGCGTTGCTCAGTAGTTTGCCAAAAGTCGACTGTCTATTCGGAGACCGCGGCTATGACGCCATCTGGTTCAGGGATGCGTTAAAAGACAAAGGGATACGCGTCTGCATCCTTGGCCGGAAGCAGCGCAAGGCCCCGGTCAAATACGACAAACGCCGGTACAAGCGACGCAATCGGATCGAGATCATGTTCGGCAGGTTCAAGGATTGGAGGCGCGTTGCAACCGGCTATGATCGTTGTCAAAAAGTCTTTCTCTTCGCCATCACGCTCGCGGCAATCGTTATCTATTAATGATGAATCCTGACCCTAAGAACTTAAGAACCTACCCGGTCTTAGCGTCGATCGATGCAATTTTGAGTTGCCGATAGCTCTATTTTGTTCCCGAACCCAAAAAGCTTGCACGGCTCCCCAGTACTTTTTTTGCTAAGTCGATACCTTCGCGCCCCAAAAAAAGCGTTGGACTAACGTAAGTTGCGACTAACAAAGAAAACGAAACCATTACAATTCCAAGACCCAACGTTACCCATGAAGACATACCAAATGTTAAGTACTTTGTCGCCAACCCAACCAGCAAAACTCCAAAACCAGACAGAAGGGACGGCCAGTGAAGTTTGGCTATCGCCGCCCATTCGATAACAATCGTTTTCTTGGTCAATCTGAGAGACAGGTAGAACTGGACGAATGCTGCGGTTGCGATTCCTAAGCACACTGCCGACAAACCGAACTCATGCAGCCCAACAATCAAGACTGACAACAACACAAGATATAGTACTTGAATTGGTATCAGGGCATATGGGCGACCTGTAGATTGAAAAATGCTTATAAGAAATCTCTGGCCCAAAATTGGATAGAACGACACCCCGAAAGTTGCCAACGGTATCGCCGCTGCAGCCCAACGAGAGCCAAGCATAACCGAGACTATCTCAACCGCGAAACACGCGCAAAATACACCTGCTGGAACTGTGAGTAGAGCTGTAACTGCCAGCCCACTTCTTAATGCCTTGCTTACGCGAGCCGCGTCGCCCTGCACAATAGACAAGCTCGGAAAGGCAGTGGTACGCATTATTCCGCTAAAAACAGTCAATCCTGTCTTTGCTAAAAAAGCCGATCGGGAGTAAAGACCTAGGTCGGATGCTCCCAAAAGTCGGGCTAGCAAGAGCCGATCAATGTTTTTGGACATGAACGAAAACGGTGCCATGACCGCAAAACCGATCCCAAGCGGTATGAGCTCACTAAGCGACTGCCGATCTATCCAGGGTGTCCGCAATTCTTCGCGAGCGAAATAGGCAAGCATCGAGCACCAAACGGCAGCCTCAGCAATGCTCATCGCAACCAGAGCCCAATACCCAAAATCAAAATAGGCGAGCGGTATTGCTACGAAAAAGGTAGCGAACGCCCAACTGATCAATGATGACATTGCAATCTCACGGGATTTCAGACTACGGGCCAAAATCGCCTCTGAAAGTCCACCTAAGACACGGAATAGAACCATCAGTGTAAGGAACTTAGTGACAAATGAAACTTCGTCGATGGCCAATAAGTGGGCAAAAACTGGACCTGCAAACCACATTCCAACAGTCAATAATACTGTCAAAAGCAAGCCGACACCGAATGCTGTAGCTACGTGACGAGCCAAAATCTCTTGTCTTTGAATAATTGCTGACGAAAGTCCCAACTGCCCCAACATTATCGCGAAATCTACAACGATAAGCGAAGCTGCCGCGATCCCGAAATCTGTCGGAGTCACCAAACGCGCAAGCACCGCCACTGCTAGCATTCGAATTGCAATGCGCATCAGTGAAGCTCCGCCCATCCAGGCTGCTCCCTTAAACGCTCTGCGTGTCAAATCTCGATCCCGATTCATCCTGCCAAACCAACAAATTTAAACCGAATATTACGCATAACCAGATGAGTTGCCCTTGTCAGCCTCCGTCTCAGTTTAAAGGCTGCAACATTATGTTCTGCAAAAAATATAACCTTTTAAAGGGTGCTGTCAGGCGAATTCGAACCAGTCTCAATTTGCCGCGGAGACCGTGAACCTATACCGAACAAAGTTGACGCCACTCAGCAAGAGCGGCGGTGCGCGTCAGCTTGAATGTGTCTCTGCTGGTCAGTGATCTTTCCTGGTTGAAGTGGTTGTAAACGGAGGAGTGGACGGAAGCGAATTTCTGCAAACTTCGCATGCGCCTGAAACGTTGCATGGCGCGTTCGCGTCGTCGAAATGGAAGATGCGAATTCTCGACGCAGTTGTTGAGCCAACTGCCCGTCTGCTGTTTTTCGGTAGCACCAAGCTCTCTGAAAGCGGCTCTGTATGAGGCGAGGCGATCCGTGACGACGTTTTCCGCTATACCGTGTCGCTTCACCAATTTCTTGAGGAATTTCAGTGCTTACTGCTTGTTTCGGCGTTCGGTGACAATAGCTTCCAGTACCTCGCCTTCTTGATCAACAACCCGCCAAAGATAATGTCGCTTGCCATTCACCTTCACGAAAACCTCATCCAAGTGCCACTTCCATTTGGAGAACGCACGCAACTGCTGAACGCGCTTCCGTCTAATCTCAGCAGCAAATATCGGGCCAAACCGGTTCCGCCAATATCGGACAGTTTCGTGGCTCACGTCGATGCCTCGCTCATGCAGCAGATCTTCGACATTTCGAAGCGAGAGAGGGAAACGGATGTACAGCATCACCGCAAGACGGATGATCTCGGGACTGGTTTTAGGGTACTTGAATGGTGATCGTCTTTTCATCCCCAGAGGCTACGAAAGCCCCCTGCCCTCCTCAACCCAAGTTCTTCTGACAAGACCTTGCGGACGTCATCGGCTTCCTCAAATTCTCCAAATTTGGCGAGAACTACCGATCTCAAGGGCCAACAGTTAAAGCTCGTACGACAAACAGCACTCCTGACACAGCAATAAGCGCCTCAATAAGATGGTTGTGAATGCACGCGCCCATCTTGTGGACCAAACGACTTGCTAGCCAAGTTCCTGGGATAGTGATCAAACCCATGTATAAGCCAAGAAGTATCAGGTTTTTATCCAACAAACCAAATCCGTAGAATGTCCCCGAGCGCGTCATAGCGTTGACCAAACCTATGACGGCGTCCGTTCCCAACAGCAATGGTCCGCTGAGGCCGATACTGTTAAAAAATGCGATGACCAGCATGCCCGAGCCGGCGGCAGTCCCGCTCACGAATCCGAAGGAAAAACCAAGGCCGAGAATAGTTTTCAACCCCGGCTCAAATGACGTTCTCTTCAGATATCGCCGAGCAGGAAGAACAATGATCAGGATCGTCCCCATAAAGCCGAGGAAGACCTGTTCGGGCACTTCTTTCAGGAAGCTCGCACCAAGAAATATGCCGGGCAGCGAAGCAAGTGTAAACTGAATGGCTGGTTTCCAGGCGATCGTTTTGCGATAGACGACGACCCGAGAAAGGTTCGCGCAGATCGCATAAACGCTGATCAAGGGGATCACCGCTTTGGCCCCAACAACTGGCGTCAGTACGATTACGATGATAAACGAGCCGCCAAAGCCGCCCAAACCACTGACCATTGATCCCAAGAAAGCTGCTAATGCAATCATGGCGTATTCGATGAGCAACCCGCTATCCCTTCAAGACCACGTAATCTGGTTCCCAGCGAGAACTGGCCTCGCCGCGTAGCATCTGGCCCGAATTCAGTGAGCCATAAGAACAGGCATGTCTGCGTGCTTCAGCAGATGGCTGGTCACGCCGCCGAGTATGGATTGGCGTAGACGTGTGTGAGAATATCCACCAGTCACAAGGAAATCGCATTCGGTGTCCGCTGCTAATTTGAGCAGCCCTTCTCCTGCGGAAATAGACTGGCCGCCCAATTCACGAATTTTTGTTTCAACGCCGTGGTGGCCGAGATATGCCCTCACGTCCTGTGCAGTGGGCCTGTCTTCCGCCTTGTCATGGCTGACTGCGATTGAGACTGAAGATGCGCGCTTTAGGAACGGCAATGATTGTTGCACCGCGCGCGACACTTCAAGTCCGCTGTTCCAGCCGATAAGTACATTGCTGTATTTAAACTCCCACATGCCGCGCGGCACCAATAGTACAGGACGCCCGGTGTGCAATATGGCCTCTTCGAAAGTCAGCGTCGCACCGCCCGACTTTGAATGCGGAATGATAATCAGATCACTGACTCGCCCCTGCAGAGAAATCATTTCGCTGCGCGCGCCTGCAAAATCACACCAACTAGCCGTAGGCCGTCCGCCTTCAGGCTTATCGCTAAGTACGACGCCAGCCTGCTCGCAAAGCTCCTGGAAATGCGCTTTGTGCTCCTCCCGCTCATCACGGGCACCTTCATCCATGATGGAAACGATACGATCACGGATGCTGGGTGACAGAGCGAACAACTCGTTTTCCAAACGGTCACTGGGCTTTGACTGCGCGTGGAGGACATTCAGGTGTGCGTTGAAGAAACATGCCAGCGACAGCGCGCCGCGTAGACGCTCAATTTCGTTGCCCCTAGTGTAAACGGGCATCAGGAGAACTTTCGGGTCTGTCATGTTCACTCTCCTTTTCTGATGGCGGACAACGCGTTGATATCGTCCAAATCTTCAAGCGCCCAAACCACGCCGATAAGTGCGTCGGCGGTCGCGCTGCCAAGAATAGGTGCAATCAGATCACGCGCCTTGACCTTCACGTCTTCCGGCGGCATTGGGTTTGACGGGGTGCCTCGCACGGCGACCGTGTGATGGCGGTAGTTTCTACCATCCCCCGTTTCGATCTCGACAATGGCCTGACGCGCCGGTTTTGCCACGGTTAATTCAGGCGAAGGAATTACCGTCATCTTCTCTCTGAGCGCCAAAACTGCTGGATCGGACATACGCGCCTTGCTGTGGCAAGATTCAAACGAGGCTCCGCCATCCAACAGGCAAACGGCAACCATGTGTTGCAGGCAGACATCCGGCATGTCCCGGTTGTTCACGATGGTCAGGCGGTCATCCGGCATAACCAGATTGATCTTGTCTATGCGTTCTACGTCCAACCCTTTGTCCAGCAGCGCCATCACCGCATCAAGCGCCGCCTGTATCGGAGAGCCGACGCACCACTTCTTGATCGACGCTTCCATGATCTCAAACCTTGTGCCCAAACCGTCGGTCAAAGCATTTGCGTCGGGGTTTTCGGCAAAGGCCGACAGATAGTTCAGCGGCCCTTCCAACGGGTCCTGCACACCCGTCATGCCAGCCGCAACCATCATTGCCGAGGAAACCCCGTTCCGCGCTCCCATGCCCCCGAAGTCAAACGCTTTTTCGACGTGCTCTGAGTCCCGCTCCCAATAGGGAATACCGCTGGCTTGCTGTATAGCGTAGGACAGAGTCGACGCGTTTTGCTCGACATTGAAGTCCATAAGTGAGGCCGCAGAAGCGGTCGCCCCAAACAACGCCCCGAGGCTGTGCGTACTGTGGGTCGCGGTTCGCGGGCCTGACACCCCTATCGCAATGGTGAACCGCGCACCGATATCGTACCCGGCGGCCACGGCGTTCAGGACAGCAGTGCCCGAACTTTTCTGACGTTCCCCAACAGCCAAAGCCGCCGGAACCACGGCGCAGCCGGGATGAAACCGCCCTGCTAAATGCGAGTCATCGGTTTCGTCTGCATGCGCCGCGATGCCATTGACCAGCGCCGCGTTGATCGCTGTCGTGCGGATATCCGTACCCCAGACGGTTGCCTCGGGTGTGCCACCTTGAGTGGCGATAAAGCCGGTCGCCAGCCTGCCCGCCCTCAGCCGCGAGCCCGAAATGATCGCAGCCAACGAGTCGATCAGATGGCATTTCGTCTTGATCGCGACCTCTTCAGGCAGATCCTGTTGCGCAACCGAACCAAGGTAGCTCGCGATTTTTTTCGTCGTGCCGATGGGCGCGCGGATTTCAGGGTTGTTTCTGGGCATTACGCCGTCACCGTGTCCAAAATCTCGTTCAGGTTCGACAGCGTTTCGAACTTCTTCGCCAAGTTCAAAAACGCCTCCATGCTGTCAGCGCTTAGTACGCCTTGCGAGGCGTCCCGAAACTTGTCCGAAACCTCGTCCCAGGTCAGCGGGTTCTTTGGGCCACCACGATAGTATCGGTCGGACTCTTCGAAGAATTTCTGACCGGCTTTGGTTGTTAGAGTGATCCGGGAGACGATCACGCCCTTGCCCATGGCGACGATCTCATCGTCCAGAACAGCGGTGACTTTCTTTTGCATCTCCTGACATTCAGGCGATTGCACGAACGCGTCTGAGAACTCGGACAACCCTGCCTTGCGACGCAAGACGATTGCCGCCATCTGGAAAGCCACGCAGAACTTGGCTTCCAACTCGTTGCTGGCGTGTGGGATACGCAGCGGTCCCGGCGTGATGACGTTGGCACCGGTGCGCACTTCGATGCTTTCGACATCCTCTGGCTTGATGTCATGCTTTTCGACTAGCTTCTTCATCGTATCCATGCCCGGATGCCCAACCACGCCGCTGGGGTACGGTTTGATCGACGTGCCGGGATATACAATGGCCCAGGGGTTACCCATCCGCCCTATGATCCATTTGGGGTCATAGCCACCGCCGAAGGCCTCAAAGAAACCTCGACCTGCCTCAAGTGCGTTATTCGGGCCGGTCATTCCGCGTGCCGCGAACAGGGCCGCGGTCACGCCGTTTTCAGCGGCTCGGGACATGTTCAGAGGTTTGGACATGGTGCCGTGGTTCGCACCAACACCCGCCGACATAGTCGAGGCGATGCCCATCGCGTTGGTGATCTGCTTGTAGTCAAGTCCCAACAGTTTGCACGCTGCGATGGTCGCGCCGAATATCCCGATTGTACCGCTCGTATGAAACCCGCGACCGCCTGTGAAATGCTCGGCGTTGACGGCTTCGGCAATTTTCACCTGCACTTCGAAGCCAAGGACAAAAGCCGTCAGAAACTCTTCGGCCGTCACCCCCAGTTGCTCGCCGAGAGCGTAGCAGGACGATAGAGGTTGGACCGTTGGATGGATTAGAACCGAACGGTCCTTTTCCTCGGACAACGCGGTGTCGTCATAATCCAGCGCATGGCCGGACATGCCATTGATCTGTGCCGCGATCTGTACAGGAACCATCATCGAGTCCTTGCCTAATGTCCGTGCCTGTTTCGCCCCTCCGACCTCAGCGGCCAACTCGCGCAGGATGATGGGTGCCGGTTCAACCGAGCCTGCCATCATACAAGCCGTTCCGTCGACAATGCAGCGCTTTGCGATCTCGATCGTCTCGGCCGGTAGATCGGCGTAAGTGGTATCAGCGACGAACCTGACCAGTTCGTGTGTGACGCCTTCTTTGAAGGATTCAATTGCCATTTCTTATGCTCCTATTGCAGCGGCCAGGGGAGTGTGACGACATTCTGAAGCAGCCCGGTTGGATAGCGCAGCGTCAGTTGATGAGAGATGATGCCCAGGAAAAGGACAAAGCCTGCCCCTCCGGCGATGGCTTTCCACCAGTCCAGCTGCGCAGCGCGGCGCAGGAACAGCGTGATGAAGGTCGCGATGCCAAGAACAAACCCGACCAGTCCCGCGAACAGCAGCATGACGACGAGCATGCCGATGTAGAATTCAGCTGACCGGCCGCTTTCTGGAGCATTCTGCCGTTCCGAGTCGTAGAAGAACTCGGAAGGTGCTTTCTTGAAAGCCATGGCAAGGACGATAGGCGTCAGGAAGATCATCGTGCTGATCGAGGCCACCGTCGGGAACAGCCCGGTCAGGCGGTTGAACTGCATTCCGTTCTGCAAAACATAGAGAGCGAAGACGACGACACCGGCGATGAAGATCCACTGCGGCCATTTTTGAAGATGACTGTGTGGGCCCTCGACGGTAAGCGGCTCGCTGCTTTTCTGTTTTAAGAAAATTGCAAGCGCGATGGATAACACAGTCAAGACCAGCAGGGCCATTACGATTGGTCGTTGCAGGAACGAGGCCCCGTAGAGCGTCACGGTCTGATAGACCGAAGACTCTACCCGCTCGGATAAAACGAACCCGATCAGCAATGCGGGTCGCGACCAGCCAAAGCGTTTCATATAAATCGCAAGAACGCTCAGCAGCAGCAAGGCAATCAGATCACCCCAGTTGCGCGTTGCCTGAAAGGCCGCGAAAAAGATGATGCCAATCATAAAGGGCGCGATCAGCGTATACCGGATCGTTGTGATGCGCGCGATTTGTGGGGCCAGAAAGAAACAGATGCCTGCGCCAACAATGTTGGCCGCCGCAATGGACCAGATCATCAGATAGACCTTGTCCATATTGTTGTCGATCATGTCCTTGCCGGGCTCGATACCGATCAGAACCAGACCACCCAGTAGGATCGCCATGCTGCCTGACCCCGGGATACCCAGCAGGAGAGTTGGAACAAGCGCCCCGCCCTCTTTTGCATTGTTGGCGGATTCCGGAGCAACGACACCTCTGGGATCACCGGTTCCATAGGTTTCGCGGTTCTTTGTTGTCTGAACGGCGTGACCGTATGCGATCCAGTCCACAACACTACCGCCAAGCCCGGGCAACGCGCCAATGATTGAGCCGATCATCGAACAGCGCAGGGACAGCCACCAGTTTTTGGCCCAGTCCTGAAACCCTTTCAGCCACCCAGTTGGAGCAAGCTTGCCAGTCTCAGAAATGCTGGATTGTCGGCGCAGCAAATTGACGATCTCAGGAGTCGCGAACATAGCTAGTCCCACAACCACCAGCGGCAACGGGTCGAGCAAGTAATCGCTCCCGAAAGTGGCGCGTTGAACACCCGACATCGGCGCCGCACCCAAAGTGCCAAGCAAAAGCCCCAGCGAACAAGCTGCTAGGCCCTTCCAAAGGTTCGCGCCGGTCAAGATACCAACCATCGACAGCGCCAGAATCACGAGCATGAACTGTTCACCGAACCCGATCTGAAGGATGATCGGTTTGGCGAAGAACACCGCAAAAGACAGCACGAACGCGCCAAAAATGCCACCAAACAGAGAAGATACAAAGGCGATGGATAGCGCGCGAGTGCCTTCTCCACGTTTGGTCATTGGAAATCCATCCAAGACTGTGGCCTGAGAACCGGATGTACCGGGGATGCCCATCAGCACAGATGGGAACGTGTCCGATGTGGTTGTTACAGCAACAAGACCGATCATCATCGCCAGCGCCGAGTTGGGTTCCATCCCGAAGACAAGGGGCAACAAAAGCGCAAGCCCTGCCGTGCCTCCAAGTCCCGGGAGAATGCCAACAATAAGGCCAGTCACGACCCCAGCGACCAATGCCAGCATTGTCGACAAAGTCGTCAGTTGGGCGAGTGCTAAGAGTGCAGCATCCGACATTTGGGCTTTCCCGTTTGAAACTTACTTTGATCAATGTCCCCAGAGTGCCAGTGCCTCAAACGCAGGGCATCGGAACATCGATTGAGAGCGCATTGCGCCTCGTTGGTGGGGGCGCCCTTGCGGGCACTCCCCGGTTGTTTTGATTTAGTTGAGCTTGGTGTCGAAGCGTTCTTCCAAGAATGTCGCAACCCACTCGCGGACTTCTGGGTCCAAGGCCGTACCGCTTGCCAGCGCACGTTGGGTCTCATCACCGAAGTTCAGCGGCATCGAGCCAATCTCGCGTGGCAGCGCAGCTGCAACTTCAGGATCGGACGTCACCGCCTTCATCGCTTCGATATAGACGTCGCGGATGTTGTCAGGTGTCCCCTTGGGCAGCATAACCGCCTTCGAAAGCATGACTTTTGCGTTCATCAGCGACTTCTGCATTTCATATGCAGGGCCTTCCGGTGCCGAACCTGTCACGGCTTCATAAAACTCCGGGAACGTCGGGACGTCCGGCAGGTCCGGGTCGCGCTGCAGATCACCATTTTCGTCAATGACACCATAGCTCCAAACCGGGTTCACCTTGGGGTCTTCGCCATAGTCTTTCAGGTAAGACCGCGTATTGTCGGTGTTCATGTTCATTTCGCCACGCTGAAACGCGGCTTCGGCGTCCTTCGAAGACAAACCGAATAGATAGTTCGGCTCGATCCCCAGCATCTCCATTGATACGAAGTCTAGAAGCTCAGCCGACAACGGGGTTTCTGTGCCAAAGCGGATGTTGGCGTTTTTCAAAGCTTCATAGTCAGCTTTCATATCCGTGCCGCCTAAGCCGATATCGTCGCTGATCGCATACAGCGAAGCGCCGCGTGAGAAACCTGTTACCGCCACCCACTCATTCGGGTCATAGTTTGCAACGTTTGAGCCCATCAGAACCGGAAGCAAACCGGAAGTAGACGCCATAATCAGCATTGTGCCATCTGCGGGTGCATTCTCATGGAAATCGTTGGAAGCTGTAACTGACCCCCCGCCTGGCTTGTTGAGAACGATGACGTTCGGATTGCCGGGCAGGTTTTCGCTCATCTTGGTCTGCAGAACGCGCGTCAGACGGTCGGTACCGCCCCCTTCGCGAAAGCCGACGAGCCAGGTGACCGTTTTGCCTTCCAATGAAAAGTCTTCCGCCTGAACAGTTCCAGGCATCGCAACGGCGGCAGCGGTTGCTGCGCCAATCGCGATTTTCTTCAACCCATCCAGCATGGATTATCCTCCCTTTGAACGTTGCAACACAGCTCTCCTCGGTGCGGGTTTGCAACTCATTCGTCGATAGCGCGGAAAACTTGACACAGCCAAAAAAAGAACTCAAATTCAAAAAAATCAAAGATTATTGCATTCAAGGAATGAATAGATGCTGCGTGACATAACGCTTGGCGATATCAGCGCATTTGTCCTCGTTGCCCGACTGGAGAGCTTTGCCCTGGCCGCCGAAGAACTTCTGGTGACGCAATCTGCTCTGTCCAGACGTATCAAAAAGCTTGAGAACTCGCTGGGCGCACCATTGCTGGACAGAACGACCCGCTCGGTCACAGTTTCGCGTCTAGGTCGGGAGTTTCTGCCGCAGGCCGAGCGGATTGTGAATGATTTTCATAGGTCGTTGGACGACATCGACCAAGTCGTCAAAGTTCAACGCGGAATCGTCTCGTTTTCTTGCAACATGACAATATCCGATACGCTCTTGCCGGAGATACTCGCCCAGTTCAAAACCACCTACCCTGACATTCGAATACGCGTTCACGAGGACTCCAGTCCCCAAGCCATTGAACGCGTATTGAGCGGTCAGTCGGAATTGGCATTGGCGCAGTTTGGAGAAGGTCACCCAGACCTGGAGTTCGAAGCTTTAATCGACGATCGCTTTGTGATTGCGTGCCACAATAGCCATCCTCTTGCGAGTGCTTCATCGACAACGTGGGAGGAAGTAAAAGACGAGCAATTCGTCTTGCTGAGAAGCGAAAGTGGGACGCGGAAAATCCTGCAAAGGTATCTTGGCGAAAAATACGATGTTATCTCGAATGATATGCAGGTAGGCCATTTCCATTCTCAGCTTGGACTGGTCGGGAAAGGCATCGGCATCGCCGCCATTCCATCTCTGGTTCGCCTTTCGCGAAAAGACCTTGAATTGGCGATTATTCCGATTTCAAAACCCACGATCCGACGAAAGCTTGGGATCGTGACTTGTCGCGGACGGTCGCTGTCACCGGCGGCTGAGGAACTTCGCAAAGTTGCAGTCACTATAATGGGTGGATTTTCCGAATAGCGCCACCAACGCCCCTCAAGGCATTGGTGGCAGTTCATACGGCTGGTTTGCAAGAGACCTAAGCATTTCGTTTTCGTTGAGCGTCTCTGATCAAGGCTGCGAGCCGATAAAAGCCATGTGCCATCTTTGTGTACGGTATCAGCAGAAAGAACGTCAGGACCGATCCAAGGTGAATGGCCAGCAGTGCGGGCATAAGAGCTGTTGAGCCGAGGGCATAGAGAACCAACCCACTGAACCCCACAAACCCAAGCAACAGGATGAAACCGATATCACCGCCCCAAGCTGACGGGTCACCGAGATCGCGGTCAGATCTCTGTTTGAGCAGGACCATTGCGCCGCAGCCCACTGTCAGCAGAAGCCCACCGGAAATCCCGAATAATTTGGGCAATGACCAGAACCCGTAAGGCGCGTGCATTCCAAAGCCGTAGTGCATAACCGTCGCCACCGAGGTCGACGCAAAGCACAGCAGGAAGCCGTACATGACGGTGTGGTGAATGTGGCGCCGGCTCTGACTGAACCGGTCTTCGTCCTCGAAGTTGCAACCCTCGCCGTGGCCTGCGGCCAAGTCTTGCATCTTTCCAGCGCGTTTGAACGCAGCAGTCAGATCAGACATTTGGATGGGTTTGCCACCGACATCCGCCCAATAGCGTCTTAGGCTGATGGCTATGCTAATCAGCGGCAGCAAGAATGCCGGAGCAAAGATCGCGACCATCGCGTTGTGCGACAGAACGGCGTAGAACCCCTCCCCTCCGCTGGAGCCGATGGCGCGGATGGCCCAGAACAGCAGAGCAAACCCGAACACAAGCGCCAGCGCAATTGCCCCGCCATGGGTGTGGAACCGTCGCGCCAGCGGTTGTGGCCACGCGAAGCTTTCCCAACTGTCCCGCCGCACCTCGGCCAGAACTTTCGGCAGGTTGAGGGCAAACTCGTGCGGAGCCGTATACTGACAGGCGTAGTAGCAACCCCGACAGTTATGGCACAGGTTAGCCAATTGCGTGATGTCCCCATCCGAAAACGCACGTTCCGCATGGAGGGACGGGAAGACCGAGCAATAGCCCTCGCAATACCTGCAGGCATTGCATATCTCGGCCTGACGGCGGGCTTCTTGAATAAGATCAGTTTGCATAAGCGGCAGCCTCACGTCCTGCGATGCGTCCAAAAACGGTTCCGATGGTCATGCCAAAACCGGCCAGATACCCTTGCCCCAATATCGACCCGGCCATGGTTTCACCGGCCGCCCATAGGTTCTTGATCTTGCCGTCAGGGGTCGAGCATTGCGCTGTGTCGTCAACCTTCAGGCCCAGATAGGTGAAGGTCACACCAGTGCGCAGCGAGTAGCCATAGAAGGGCGGCTCGGTAATCGGACGGGCCCAGTTGGTCTTGGGTGGCGTCAGACCCGAGGTCGCAACCCCGTCCAGTTCGGTTGGGTGAAAGCCACTGGTGTCGCCGCAAGCGACATTGAATTCGTTGACGGTTGCGGCAAGCTTGTCGGCGGGCAGGCCCATCATCCCCGCCAGTTCTACCAAAGTGTCTGCCTTTATCGGAGGGAACACGGACGGCATGAACAGGTTCAGCGACTTGGCATCAATGATCACGTAACCCACCTGATCGGGCTGGGCCGCCACCAGACGTCCCCAAATCGCATAGCGCTTGGGCCAAACATCTTCGCCTTCGTCATAGAACCGCTGTGCATCCTTGTTCACCACGATAGAAAACGGGACACAATCCAGGCGGGTGACGATGCCACCATCGAATTTCGGCGCGCGCCCGTCGACGGCGACCGCGTGACATTGGGTCGGGTCGCCAACGTTCTCGACGCCTTGATCCAACAGATCAGCCAGCACCACACCTCGGTTGTAGGGAGTGCCCCGGATCAGGAAGTTCTTTGCAGGCTCACCCCAGGCGCGGGTCAGCCAATCTGTGTCGGCCTGAAACCCGCCCGAAGCGACAATGACCGCCTTGGGCATGATCCGGTGGGTTTTCCCTTCATAGGTGTAATCCACCCATTCAATCTGATCCTTGTTCAACTCCAAATGCGTAACCGCAGCCTCATAAAGTACATCAACACCTAAACCCGCCGCTGTTCGGTAGTAGGCGTTCACAAGAGACTTGCCGCCGCCCATGAAAAAGGCATTGGTCCGCGCCAGTGACAATGTCCCGGAAAGCGAGGGTTGGAACCGGACCCCGTGTTCCTCCATCCACGGCAGGCATTCCTCGGACGTACGGATTGCCAGACGCGCCAAATGCTCGTCTGTTTTGCCGCCGGTTACCTTCATCAAATCAGAGAGATATTCGTCTTCGCTGTACTCTTCGATCAGCGGACCCAAAGGCCCCCCATGCATACAACGAAAATTGCGCGTATGGCGGGAGTTGCCACCACGATAGGGTTTTGGCGCCGTCTCGAGGATCAGAACACGGGCTCCTGCCTCAGCAGCAGTCATCGCGGCGCATAGGGCTGCATTCCCGCCGCCGATCACAGCGATATCATAAGCTTCCTTTTGGGTGGCCATATCTTGTCTACCTACTGATTTTCGTCGGTTGTCCGGTCGCGTTCTTGCAACGCCCGAATACGCATCCGTTGTGCGGCCTGAATATGCGCGCGCATTTCGGTTTCAGCCGCTGCGCCATCGCGCGCCTTTAAGGCAGCCATGACGCGCTTGTGTTCGGCCACTGCTGTCTCGGCCCGGTCCCCGTCCAACAATTGCGATGGCCCAAGGATCAACAGCGCTTTTTGCAAAGACAACATAGACTTGGCAAGAAACCGGTTCTTTGCCGCATCCAAAAGTGTGGCGTGGAAAATCCGGTTGATCCTAGCGGCTTCCGGGCCGGTGCCAGCCTCGGCCAAGCGATCATTCAGGACGCCCAGTTCGTCCAACTCGACATCTGACGCCGCTCGCGCAGCTAAACGGGCCGCTGTTCCCTCGAGCACCGCGCGCATCTCATAGAGTTCCATTACTTCTGCGTAATCGAGGCTGCGTACGGTTGCACCCTGCCGTGGCACATGAATGACTAGCCCATCGGCCTCCAACTGTCGGATAGCCTCGCGTACAGGAGTGCGACTGACGCCGAGCCGTTCCGACAGCTCAATCTCGCGCAGGCGTTCGCCGGGCAGAAGTAAGCCATCCCGAATCTCGTCCAGCAGGCGTTGATACGCTGAATTGCCTTGCGGGCCAGGCTGTAAGGGGTCGTCTTGGATGGTCATCGAGCGATCTCTTGTAATATTGCATCCACTTGTATACACTTGGATACAATATGAGTCAATATCCTCGGAACCCACGCCTTGCCCACCCAGAACAAAACACCTTTTCCGCTAACAAAACGGGCCGTAACACTGAGCCTGGCACTGCTGGGTACCGGTGTTTTTTGGGCGTTGGATCTACCACTGCCATTTTTGTTCGGCCCAATGTGTGCGTGTCTCATCGCAGCCTTGGCGCATGCTCCTATGGAAGGTTTTGGTCAGGTCTCGGTTGCAGCGCGCACCATACTCGGCGTTGCAGTTGGGGCTTCGATTACCCCTGCCCTTTTTGCAGAGCTGCCGAAGATGGCTTCGTCTATTGCACTGATACCGTTCTTCATCCTGCTGATAGCACTGGTCGGAGTGCCTTTCTTTCGCAAGATCTGGGGGTTTGACTCCATGACAGCGTTCTACGCCGCCATGCCTGGCGGATTGCAGGACATGATCATCTTTGGAACCGAAGCTGGCGCCAACCCGCGTACACTTTCCCTGATCCACGGTACGCGCGTGTTGATCATCGTGACGCTGGCCCCGCTGTTTCTGACAGTGTTTTACGATGCTCAACTCACCAACCCAATCGGAGAGCCTGCGCGCGACCTCCCAAAAAACGAGTTGGCGCTGATGGTATTGGCCGCCCTAATTGGCTGGAAAGGCGGTGAGCGGATCGGTCTGTTTGGGGCATCCATCCTCGGCCCAATGATCCTGACGGCTGCCCTGTCATTGGGCGACTTCATTCATACTCGTCCACCGCGCGAGGCCATCCTTGCAGCGCAATTCTTTATTGGTTGCGGGATCGGCGTGAAGTTCGTGGGCGTCACCTGGGTCGAACTCCGCCGGGTGGTTGCAGCGGGCTTCGCCTATGTCCTTGTCCTTGCCATCCTTGCAGCCGCTTTCACCGCCGTTGTCACTGCATTGGGGCTCGGCCAGCCGGTCGAGGCTTTTCTAGCCTTTGCCCCTGGCGGACAGGCCGAGATGACAGTGCTGGCCATAGTTTCGGGCGCGGATCTGGGCTTTGTGATCACCCACCATCTGACAAGGATCGTGCTGGTTATCATCGGCGCGCCCATAGCGGCCAACCTTATCCTGCGCTGGTCCAAACCTCGGGGTTGATCATGTGAATTGGATCGCCTTTGGCATAGGCGTTCACTTGATCGAAAATGTCTGCGAATTGCAGGTCGAACTCGTCCTCGGTTACAAAACCAATATGCGGCGTCGCAATCAGGTTTGGATGCGATAGCAACGGGTCATTCGGGTCAGTAAGCGGCTCTGTATCATGGACATCAATGGCGGCTTTACCGGGGCGCCTGGCATTCAAAGCCTCAAGCAATGCGCCCTTTGCGATTAGGCCCGCACGGGATGTATTCACAAACAGCGCCCCCGATTGCATCTGCGCGAAATCCGACGCGGTGATAATACTGTGAGTGTCTGGCTTCAGACGAACATGAACCGAGACAACATCGCTTTTGGCAAAGAATGCTTCGCGGCTTTCAGCGACCCGAACGCCATCTGCCTGTGCGCGCGCACGGCCATCGTCCGAGGACCACCAGACCACATTCATCCCGAATGCCTGGGCATACCCAGCAACAGCGCGGGCGATGCGGCCATATCCATACAGACCCAGCTGCCGCCCCTTCAGGGTCTTGCCAACTCCGGCCTGCCAACGCCCCGCTTTGACCGAGGCCATCTGAGCAGGCAAATCACGCATCCCGGCCATGATCAGCGCCCATGTCAGTTCGGCTGCGGCATATGAGGGCGTCCCGCCATGCATGTTCGAACAAAGCAGCACTCCGTTATCCGAGCATGCCTGAACATCAACATGCGGATACACGCTGCGCTGACTGATCAACTTCAGGTTTGGGAGTTTTTCAACCAAATCCCGGGTGATCTTGGTGCGTTCGCGAAACAACACCAGCGCCTCAGCCTCCCGCAAGCGTTCGGCCAATTCGCTGGTATTCTCAACATGATCTGCCCAGACCTTCACGTCATGGCGAGATAGCTTTTCAAAACAGGGCAGGCCCTGCAGTGTCTCAAACCAATCATCCAGAATGTGAACTTTCATCGGCTTTCTATACCCTACTCGGTGGTCAGTTTTCTTGGCGTAGACACAAAATGACGTGCGTCAAGTGCTTCAAGCGCATTGCGAACCCGTTCGCGTTGATCCAGCAAATGGTTAAATTGCTCATCACATCCGGCATTCGGTGTCGGGTATTCCGCGATGTCCCTCCGCAGAGCCGACTGCGCCAGCCTGAGTTCCTGACGCGCGATATCAAGGCATTCGGAATAGTCGTCCATCGTGATATCCTCATAATGTATACCATAGTATACCCAATGAGGATTGCCATTTCAACTGCCGCTCCACTCAGATTCCGGCACATAAACATGCCCATCCGCCAATTTACGCGCAGTCCTCACTAGACCGGCAGAAATTACGTTGAATTCCCCGTCGTTTGAGAAGTCCACCAGAACGTCGATCTTGCCTGAGGCGTGCTCCAACACAACTTCAGCCGGACTTAAAACCGGGCGATCAAGCAGCCCGTCGGCGACGGTTCCGGGTGTCAAAGCGCAGGATGCCATGCATTGCGCACCCGTAACGGCCATTGTCGGGTGAGTTTTCCATGGCATGAAATACCGAACCGTAAGGGTTCCACCCTCTCTGGCGGGTGCCATCAGGCCGAATTTGGGAGTTACCGATTTCGATACGTCCCCCATACCCATCAGTTCCCCGGCTTCGATCCGCACTGCCTCCATCCGATCGAAAAAAGCACGGTTGGCATTAAGTTCTTCGGCGCTTTCATACCCTGTCAGTCCAAAATCGCCAGCCCGGGCTATGGCCATAGGCATGGCGACATCCATGCAAGTCAGCTCGATCCCCTGCACTGTATCGCGCAAGTTTCCTGTGGGTAGAAATGCACCTGTTGCCGAGCCCACAACGCCCATAAAGCTCAGTTGCACTGGCGCAGAATGGCCGGGAACTCCGGCGATTTCCGCATCGCCCTCGTAGACCAACTCTCCGCCTGGGGTCTGCACTTTGGCAACGACACGGGCGCCTGTATTGACGGCGCGAATGCGGATTTCGGTCTCATCGCCTTTGGGCTGAAACAAACCCATTTCAATCGCAGCTGGACCGACTCCTGAGAGGATGTTTCCGCAAGTGGGTTTGAAATCGACCAGCTTCTCATCAACGGAAACCTGCGCGAAGAAATAATCGATATCGGCCCAGTCGTCCTCGCTGACTGACAGCATCGCAACCTTGGTCGTCACTGCGTTCCCACCACCGATCCCGTCGATATTGAGCGCTTGTCCAGCCCCGAGGGCAGCGACCAGCACATCAGCCAACTTGTCCCTATCTTCGGGCAGGTCAGAGCGTCGAAAATAAGGCCCTCGGGAAGTGCCGCCGCGCATGAAAACATATGGGATTGCTGTCTGGGTCATTGCGAACCCTCCTTTACAAACCTTTAAAATTTCTGATTTCAGTGTCGCCCGGCCCGCCTGATTGGCATGCCGGGCAACCGTGGAGCGCCTACTTGAGCGGCCATGGCAGGTTCACCATGTCTTGCAGCAGACCCGGCGGGAAATCCCGGTTCAAAGCGCCAGCCATGAAGCACATGAAACCGACGCCGCAGGCTGTCAGGAGCAACGTCATCTGCCAGCTGGACCCGGCGCGAATACGGAAGAATGCGATCAGGAACCCGATCAGGGCGAGGATGAAACCCACAACCCACGTGGCCGCGATCAGACCTACGAACCACGCGAGCGTCGACCATAGTCCATGTGGCGCGCTCGCATCCTCACCGGCGAGTTCTTTGTCAGCAAAGATCGCATCCCCCTCGGGTCGCCGCATCATCTGGATCAACAGAATGACGCAGCAGAACAGCGACACGCTGCCGATCACCAGCGGGATGATCTTGTCGGTCATGTTGTAGTCAGGGATCATGTTTGCATTGACCAATGCCACGATCAGATAGGCCATGATCACCAACAAAAAGATCAACGGCGCGCGCTTGCTTCCGGATTTGACCTCACCTTCGGCCATGATCATCTTGGCTTGACGAATACCCAGAATGACCGAAACCACGGTGACCACGATCAGTACGATAACGATCGGACTGAAGACATACTCCATCCCCTCACCAAAGCTTTTGCGGAAGCGGAAAGAGGCAATCTGGAACGCCTGGTTGGTGAATTTCTCAACCGGATTCGACAGCACGAACCCAATCAGAAAGGCAGGGCGCGACCAGTCGAACCGACGCAGAAAGATGCCGATCAGGCCAATCACGAATAGGGCCAGAAGGTCTTCGAAGTTTTGTCCGGACTGGAAGGCCGCGAAGCTGATCAGCATGAACAGAAACGGCGCCAGATAGGTGAAACGGATTGTCGTCAGCTTGGCGATCCCACCCGAGGCTGCGATGCATAAGATGGTGCCCACCACGTTGGCGAGAGCCAGCAACCAGACAATCGAATAGGTGATGTCGAGATTATCCTTGAGCATGCTCGGACCGACCTCGATATCACCGGATCCCAACAGAGCAACAGCACCGATAAAGATCGCCATCGAACCCGAGCCGGGAATGCCAAACAGAAGCGTTGGGACCAACCCTCCGCCCTCCTTGGCGTTGTTTGAGCTTTCCGGCCCGATGACGCCTCGCACTTCGCCCTTTCCGAAGTTGCTTTTGTCTTTGGTCGATTGAACCGAATGGCCATAAGCGATCCAGTCAACAACCGAGCCACCAAGGCCGGGAATGACACCGACAACCACGCCAATGATCGAACAGCGGACCGACAACCAGATGTTTGCAGCCCAGTCTTTGACGCCATCAAGCCAACCCGCGCCCAGTGAGGCGCCCTTAGCAATGGATCTGTCTTGACGAAGCAGCGAGACGATTTCCGGCACCGCAAAGATACCCAGGCCAACGATTACCAACTTCAGACCATCGGTCAGGTAAGGAATGTCATAAGTCGCCATACGCAGCGAACCGCCTGCGTCCGCCTCGCCAATCGTACCGATCATCAAGCCCAGCCCTGCGGCGGCAACACCCTTCAACGGGATGCGTCCGGCTAGGATAGCGACCATCGACAAGCCAAGAATGGTGATCATCAGCATCTCGGGCAAACCGAATGCCAGAACGATGGGCCGCGCGACCAGGATAAACATGGTCAGAAATGTTGCGCCGACCAAACCGCCAAACAGCGATGAAGCAAAGGCCGCTGACAATGCCCTCGCGGCCTCGCCCTTTTTTGCCATCGGGAAGCCGTCCAACACCGTAGCCTGTGAGGCAGAGCTACCGGGAATACCCATAAGAACTGATGCGAAGGTGTCAGAGGTCGGAACAACGGCAACCATCCCGATCATCAGCGCCAACCCAAGGATCGGGTCCATGCCGAACATGAAAGGCAGCAGCAAGGACAGACCAGCAATACCGCCAAGCCCCGGAAAAACACCTACGGCCAGTCCCATAACGACACCGAGAACAAGGTACCCCAGAACAATGGGTTGCAGGATCAGACCCCACGCGTCACTGAGCGCAGGAAGAGCGGTGGCGAAAACCTCCATAGCGGCCGCCTTTCATAAATTATCTTGTGTTTAGAAAAGCGCGCGCCCGGCATCGGCGCGCGCGCTGTGGTGTTTGGGCTTAGTTCAGCTCGACACCATAGGCTTCTTTGAGCCAGTTCAGAACGTAGGCTTTGGCGTTGTCGTCGACGTTTGTTGCGGTTTGCAGCGCCGCTTTCGAACCATCGCCGACAAACACAGGATATTTACCAACGCGATTAGAGGAAATATCGGCAAAGTCTCCCCGCTCAGTCACAGCCTGGAACGCTGCGGTGTATGCGTCGACGACTTCTTGTGGTGTGTCTCCGGGCAGGAAGGCCAGCTTCTGAACCGGGAAACCTGCCACGAAGAAGGCTTTCCATGC
Organism: Ruegeria sp. CH8; assembly: GCF_056536985.1. Taxonomy (NCBI): domain Bacteria; kingdom Pseudomonadati; phylum Pseudomonadota; class Alphaproteobacteria; order Rhodobacterales; family Roseobacteraceae; genus Ruegeria; species Ruegeria sp. CH8. The sequence continues at coordinate 21,140 of NZ_JBQFQR010000029.1, forward strand.
GTCCCATGCTTCACCGCTGGTTTCGCAACCGTCGGTGGCCTCGCAGACCTCCTTGAAAGTTGGAATATCCGGGAAGGTCGGATCGCGCACGATGTTGCCATCGGCGTCCAACGCGCCCCATGTCATCATCGGAACCGCCTGACCGGCTTCGACCAACGGGGCCGAGCCGCCCAGATAACCGGATGAGGTCTGGTAGTCGATATTGGCCTCACCGCGTTCAAACATCAGGCGGCCATCACCGCGGCCCTTGATACCAAAGACAGGCTCAACATTCATGCCCAACATCTGCCAAGCCAGCAGCGGGACCAGATCCAGCCGGGTCGCGCCCTGCGAACCGTAAATGAAGTTGGTGTCTTTCAGCGCGTTCGCGGAGCCATCAAACTTTGCTCCGTCTTCGGCGTTCAGATAGGCAACACCACCGGTTCCCGATGCCATAACCGGGATCCAGTCGTTGTATTCGTAGCGCACACGCGGATCGCTCAGCAGATACGGGAATTGAGTTGAACCGGAGGTGCCGAACAGCAGCGTGCCATCGTCATGGCTTTGTTCCTGGAACCAGTTTGCGCCTTTGGTCGAACCGGCACCCGGCATGAATTTCACAACAACCGTTGGCTGGCCCGGCAGCGCTTCGGACAGAAGTGGCGCAAAGAAGTTGGCCCATTTGGCAGACCCGCCCGTTTCCGAGAACGGGATGACCCATTCGATTGTCTTGCCCGAGAAATCGACCTCGGCTGCGGCAGGTGCGGCGATACCGGCGGCGGCGATCAGCCCCACGACGGCGCGACGGGTGAAGTTGGAAATGGCCATTGGTTCCTCCCTATTGACCAGACAACCACGTCAGTGCTCGTAGCGCCACCGTGATTGTAAATAGAACTGTGGGGTTGATTCCCCCTCCCATCTGGCAATCATGGAGCGCCAACCTTGCGCGAAACTTGCAGGAGACCCGATGCGGATTGTCATCGTCGAAGACAACGAGACCCTCGCCAAAGCTATTGCTTACCGCCTTCGTGACCGGGGACATGCAGCAGAAGTGCTTGTGGATGGCGATGAGGCTGACTTGTATCTTGCACAAGAGGGCGCAGACTTGGTTGTTCTGGATATCAATCTACCGGGACAGTCAGGGCTGGAGATCCTGAAATCTCTTCGCAACCGTGGTGACGGGGTACCAGTGATCCTGCTTACCGCGCGCGCCGAAACAAGCGACCGGGTTTCGGGTTTGGACATGGGTGCCGATGACTATCTGGTTAAGCCATTCGAAATGGACGAATTGGAAGCACGCATCCGGGCGCTTTCTCGACGCAAAGAACTCGACTACGGAGCAAAGGAGAGCATCGGTGGCCTAGAATTCGACCGCGCTGCCCGTCAGGTTAGCGTGAAGGGCGAAGTTATGGATATTCCGCGGCGAGAAATCGCGGTGCTTGAATGCTTGTTGGAGCGCCGGGGCAGAATTGTTCCCAAAAGCCAACTCACAGATTATGTCTATGGCGTGGGTGCAGATGTCGAGGCCTCGGCCGTTGAGCCTCATGTATCTCGGCTGAGAAAACGTCTTCAAGATCTGGGAATTAGAATAAAGACAGCCCGTGGTCTGGGGTATTTGCTTGAGGTGCAGAAGTGATCAATCACGGCTCGCTTAGGTTAAGACTTTTCATTCTTATCCTTACCCCCTTGGTACTAATTGCCGCTCTGCTTGGTCTTTGGCGTTTTATGATCGCCCAGAATACGGCAAAGGAATTGTTCGACGATAGCCTGCTATCTGCGGGCCTCGCAATATCGCGAGATGTTGCGATTTCTGGGGGTGACGCGCTTTCACCAACTACGCGCAGCATGATCCGCGACGCGTCGGGCGGAGAGATTTTTTACCATGTGACGGGGCCCGGCGGCATCTATGTAACAGGCTATGCCTACCCTCCGGCAACCACCAACCTGTCTGCTCAAGAGGTGTATAAACCGCAGTTTTTCGAAGCGCTCTACCGCCAGGAACCAGTTCGCGTTCTTAAGATGACGGAACGAGTGACCATAGACAATTTAATCGGAGATGCGACAGTTACAGTCTGGCAACGTATGGCGGATCGCAATGCGTTTGCGAATGAACTGTCAATCCGCGCAGGAATTCTCATGGGAATTCTGCTGGCCACCCTCGCCATTGTGGTATGGTTCGGCGTCGCTCGTGGCCTTAGGCCCTTGTTGGATTTGCAAGACGCAATTGACCTGCGTTCACCGGATGACCTCAGTGAGATTAAGCGCTCTGTCCCACTCGAAGTTCAAGGAGTCGTCAGAACCCTGAACCGGCTTTTTGGGCAGGTGGAAAAAAGTATCAACGCCCATCAAGTGTTTATTTCCGAAGCTGCACATCAGCTGCGGAATCCAGCGGCCGCCGTGCAGTCGATGGCCGAAGCGCTGCAGGACGCGAAAACGGATGACGACCGAGAAAAACGCATCTCAGAGCTTGTGGCTGCTGCAAAAAACTCAGCGACGGCGGCTGAACAATTGTTATCACTAGAAAGGCTCAGGCAGCCGACGCACCAAGACCAAATGGATAAAATTGACTTCCGCTCGGTCGTGGAAGAGGCCTGCGCGGAGATGGGAGTTCACATCCTCGCAAGGGGTATCGAGTTTGATGTCACGATACCCGAGACGGCGGTCACGGTATTTGGCGACCGGGTTTTTCTGATTGAGGCTCTAAAGAACCTGTTGGACAACGCAGTCAAACACGGTGGCACTATGTTGAGCCAAGTTTCAGTTGCGCTGCGGTGTGACGGCAAATACGCCAACCTGACTGTGACCGATGATGGTGCTGGCCTTTCGCCGGACCAAAGCGAAGCGGCATTCAATCGGTTTTCTCAATTGGAGTATTCCGAGGGCAGCGGATTGGGGTTGTCAATCGTCTCTGCAGTGGCGGAGCGCCACGGAGGAATGGTCGAAATCAACCAAGTCGAAAAAGGAGCGAGCATTACGCTTGAGCTTCCCATAGTCCTGTAAGCTGTTTCTAATTTCACTCGGAACCCAAAACCAGTTAAAGTCAACGCGAGGTTTTGCGGTTGCTGCGAAAGTCAGTTTTTCACCCTGAGCGACAAAAGCAGCTCTCAAAATCTGTATCTATGTCGTCTTTGAGCTCCACGCGGTGATTCACTGCAACTTGCTTGAACGTCTGCTTTGCGGACAAAGCTTCCGTTCGCTGCGGTGGCTCCAAGGTCCGCTCTGCTCACGCAAGTCAGCCTCAAGCAACTTTGACCAGTAGTTTCTGTGCCTCTCCCCATTGCCTCGGCGATTGCCCATACATGCGCCTGAACTCACGACTGAATTGGGACGGGCTGACATAACCAACGTCCATTGCGGCTTCGTTCACAGGCATCCCGCCCGCGATCTTCATGGCGGCGATGTTGAGGCGCATCGACTTAACGAACTGGATTGGTGCCATCGTCGTGACCTGCTTGAATTTGCGATGGAAGACCGCCCGGCTCATGCCCGCTCGGCTTGCCATATCGTCAATCGAGATCGGCGCATCCAATTGTGACGACACGTGCGCAATGGAACGTGCGATGGCGTTGCCAGCACCGAATGCCTGCCGTGCGAAGGTGCCAGCTTCTCCCTTCAGGATCGAATAGAGCAGCTCACGCAATCGCGCCTCGCCGAGAACCGCTGTATCCGTCTCGCTGTCTCCGAGCCGCAGTAGCCGCAGCAGCGCTTCGGTGAACCAATCGTCCCATCGCGCGAGCCTAATTCCCGGCTCCCGCAGTCCTCCTTTGACCGAAGGCAGAACGCCCCCGGCATTTTCCATCTCCATCGCCAGCTCGGCCATAACACGTTGTTCCAGCGAGATCATAACCCCGTAGAGAGGGTTGTCATGCGAGGCCAAAGGCGTCCCCGCCTTGACCGGCATCGACATTGGACAGCAGAGATATTGACTGTTGTCGTATTCGTATCTTCGGCCACCCAGAACCGCTTCCTTCACACCACTCACGATGGCCACGATACAGGGCTCGTAAACGGCTGGAACACAGGGGATTGATTGCGTGGCGCGAAACAGCCGTACACCCTTGATGCCCGTCTCGGTCAGACCGTCCGCTGCGGTTCGGTCTGCGATGATTTGCTTGATCTGATCCTTGCTCATAAGAGCGTTGTAAAGGCTCCAAATCGATGCTGACAACCACCTTGATACAATCGGGCAAGTATTTGCGATAATCTCGCCTGTTTCTACGCTCTGGCGAGAGCTATCAGCATTTCCATGCTTTAACAAATTTCACTCGGCCCATGCGCCAACGCGGATAGGAGGCAAAAAATGCCAGATACCACATTTGGACCCAAAGGCTGGATGCCTGAGCGCCTCGGCGATCTCTCCGGCAAGACCTACCTCATCACGGGTGCCAACACCGGTGCCGGGTTACAGGCCGCGCGGACGCTTCTTAAGAAGAACGCTAAGGTTGTAATGTTGAACCGTTCGACTGAAAAATCTCAGGCGGCTGTTGCGGACCTGAAGAGTGAGTTCGGCAGTGAAGCAGAAGTGATCTTTATTCGCATGGACCTGGCCTCGCTCGTAAGCGTACGTGAAGCTGCGGACGAGGTTCTAAATTCCGTTCCCCAGATTGATGCGCTCATCTGCAATGCTGCCATCGCGCAGGTGCCAACCCGCAGGCTGACAGAAGATGGGTTCGAGAGCCAGCTCGGCACCAACCATTACGGTCACTTCCTACTCTGTGGTCTTCTGTTTGAGCGGATCGAAGCCTCGAAAGGTCGGATCGTTGTTGTCGCCAGTCTCGGCTACAACATGGGTCTGAAGACGATCAAGTTCGGCGATATGAACTGGGAGGAGGGTTATGGCCCGAACACCGCATACTCGCAAAGCAAGTTGGCGCAAATGATGTTCGCTTATGAATTACAGGACAGGCTTGCCACCGCCGGGCGCACCGAGGTCGAGGTTTATGTCTGCCATCCCGGCTCGTCGGCAACGTCACTGATCAGTACGAGCGGCAGCCGGACGATGCGGTTCATCTGGTTGCTGATGACCAAGACACCGATGGTTCAAACGGCCGAGCAAGGGTCCTATCCCGAAGTCATGTGCGCCACAGAAGAGACTTTGACCGAACAACGCGCACTCTACGGACCAACAGGCCGCTTAGAAGTCGTTGGCCCGGTCGGCAAGGGTAAACTGAACCCACACGCGTATGACAAAACCGTCATGGCAAGGCTTTGGGAGGTCACTGAACAAGAAATAGGCTTGAAGTGGGAGATTTGATCCAACGGGTCCCGTGCGGCTGTTGATGCTTCACCCACAATCGGACATTCGTGCACCGTACAGCATTTAGTAGAATGGGCTCAGAGCGGACCTTCGCTGCAGTTGGCCCGGTGCTGTCAGACGAATTCGAACCAGTCTCAGTTTGGCGTGGAAACCGCGAACCTATCCGGAAGATAGCTGACGCCCCTCGGCAAGAGCGGCGGAGCGCGTCAGCTTGAAGGTATCTCGACTGGCTAGCGATCTTTCTTGGTTGAAGTGGTTGTAGACGGAGGAGTGGACGGAAGCGAAGGTGCTGTCAGACAAATTCGAACCAGTCTCAGCTATGCCATTAGAGCTGCCCTTTATGCCGCACCAAGTTCGCGCCACTCGGCAAGAGCGGCGGCGCGGGTCAGCTTGAAGGTATCTCGGCTGGTCAGCGATCTTTCCTGGTTGAAGTGGTTGTAGATAAAAAAATGGACGGAGGCGAATTTCTGTAAACTTCGCATGCGCCTGAAACGCTGCATCGCGCGTTCGCGTCGTCGAAACGGCAGGTGCGAGTTCTCAACGCGGTTGTTGAGCCACCTGCCCGTCCTTTGTTTTTCGAGCGATCCTAGTTCTCTGAGGGCAGCCCTGTAGGATGCAAAACGATCCGTCACGATCTCATCGGCGCAACCATGGCGCTGCATCAATTTCCTGAGGAATTTCAGTGCAGCCTGCTTGTTTCGGCGTTTGATGACAATGGCTTCCAGCACCTCGCCTTCATGATCAACGGCCCGCCAAAGATAATGCCGCTTGCCATTCACCTTCACGAAAACCTCGTCCACGTGCCACTTCCATTTAGAGAACGTGCGCAGCTGCTGAACACGCTTCCGTCTGATCTCAGCAGTAAACATCGGCCCGAATCTGTTCCACCAATATCGGACGGTTTCGTGGCTAACGTCGATCCCGCGTTCGTGCAGCAAATCTTCGACATTCCGAACCGAGAGAGGGAAACGGATGTACAGCATTACAGCCAAGCGAATGACCTCTGGACTAGTCTTGAAGTACTTGAAAGAGGCAGGTCTGGTCATGGGCAAAAGCTACGCAACCGCCCTGCCCCGCTCAAGCAAAGTTCTTCTGACAAGACCTTCCGAAGTGAAAGTAAAAACCTAGTTTTAAGCACCGCTGCCAACGGATGATCTCAGGACTGGTTTTGAAGTACTTAAATGGCGATCATTTACTCACAAGCCGAGGCTACGAAAGCCCCCTGCCCACCCCAAGGTAAATTCTTCTGACAAGACCTCTCTGACTAGGTTCGAATCAGAATTCCAGTTGCGACGCCCGCGAACAAAATCGGGCAAATCCGTGGCTGAAAAATAGCCCATGTGCCAAGTAATTCACCCTATACGTGTATTTCTCCCAGCTTTGAATGATGCGTACTCAAGCCCGAGGGCCGTACCATTGATGCATACTCCGTCGAAAGTTGGGGGGGTAAGACCGCCGCTAATTTGTACGGCAACAGTGTGAAACTAATAAGTTTTCTAGGAGAGTAAAATGTTGAAACTTTATGTAATCATGAAAAGCCTAGCACGTGATGAGCGCGGCGCGACCATCGTCGAGTACGGGGTCGCACTTACCGTCGTCACAGCCATCGCTGTTCTCACCCTGACGAACCTGGGTGCTGACGTGAACACTCAATTCACCGAAGCAGAAGGCCTGATGTAAGCGCCTGTTTGAACGCAAAGTACGCGGTGCAAGTGGTGCCGCGTGCTTTCCACCCATGACGGGATTTCTTGATCCATCGGCAAAGTGTGACCGTTCAAAGCGGCTCATTCGATGAACGCAAAGAAATAGCTGAAGGAGAACGAGATGAGACTTTCTGCCATTTTCACTGCATTGACGGGATTGGCCGTAGCCGGAGGATCAGTTTACGTCGCTCGCGACTACATCCGGTTTGACACCACAACAACCAGTGTCGGAACTGAAAGTGAGACTGTCAGCGTGGTCGTGGCATCGCGCGACATTTCATTTGGCGAGGAAATTAACCCAGGTGCGTTGACAACAATCGAGTGGCCCCGTGGCGCTCTTCCCGTTGGAGTTTTTACTGGCTACGACGACCTGATCGCCGCCGCCAACATGCCGACCCGACGTGCTCGCCGAGCGATTACTCAGGGTGAGCTCATCCTGAGTAACAAGGTTTCTGATTTTGGTGAAAAGGTCACAATCGTTCAAACCATCGGTGCGGAACACCGTGCTATGGCGATCGAAGTAGATGCTGAAACAGCTGTCGGGGGTTTTGTCACGCCAGGTGACCGTGTCGATATCGTGATGACGACCGGCGAGAAAAAGAACATGCAAGCCGTGACCATTCTGCAGAATATTCGGGTTATCGGCGTCGATCAGGAATCTGACGAGCAGACCGACCAGCCAGTAGTGGCGCGAACGGTCACGGTTGCAGTCACACCTGATCAAGTCCAACGCCTGGCTTTGGCACAACGCGCGGGTCGGCTGAGTCTGACGTTACGGTCCATCGATGACACCGAAGACAAGGCGCTAACTATGACACGCCTGAATGATCTTCTTGTTGACGAACCAAAAACCCCAACGGCCGTAGACGAACCTGTACGTCGAACCGTAATCCGCGTTCGCCGCGGCACCGAAGTGACCGAAGCCGTCATCAATTGAACCTGTCAAAGAAAGTGTCAATCGTGTTCTTCGCAAATATCATAAGTCATTTCCGTCGCTCTGAAGATGGCGCGATCCTGGTATTTGTCGCAGTGGCGCTGTCGGCGATGATAGGTATGGCGGCTCTCGCCTTTGACATTGGACGCGTCACTACGACTCAGTCCGAATTGCAAAGCTTCGCGGACAACGTGGCATTGGCGGCCGCTGGAGAATTGGATGGGCGGCCCGACGCAATCACTCGCGCGACGAATGCAGCGGCGAGGATGATCCGTGATCGCCAGACGTTTGGGGTACGCAACAAGGATCAGCTTCTTTCCGGCTCTACCGACTACCAGCTGCAGTTCTATGAAAGTCCGACGGACAATTCGACGGAACCTGCACAACCTGCGCAGTTGTTGGACACCTCCGACGCCGCAAGCGCATCCATCGCATCTTTCGTCCGCGTGACAGTAGACACACACGAAGTCGAGACGCCTCTGGCGGCAGCAACGGCGGCTCTCATCGGTAATTCGCGCCCTTTCGCCACTGTAAGTGCCGAAGCCGTTGCAGGGTTTACGTTGTTGGCCTGCGACATCACTCCTATGTTTATTTGCTTGCCTCAACCAAGCTTGGACTTGTCTGAAGGCCAGCTTGTCAAAATGGTGAGCCAAGGCGGCAATGATCAATGGGGGCCGGGCAATTTCGGCTTTCTCTCCGCCAACCAGAATCTGGCGATCGATACTGCTGGCGCTTGTGCTTCTGTACCGCCCGGTCAGGAAGACTCATGTGCGTTGGCCGCGTCACGTGCTGTGTCCATGTGTTTTAGTCAACGGGCGGTGGAAACCCGTCCTGGCCTGAGTGTTGGCAATATGATCGCAGGATTTAACACGCGGTTTGACAGATTTGAAGCAAGCGCCGGACAATTCCAGAATGACAGACGCTACGACGTCGACAACTTCGCCGCATCCCCGCATGTTCTGGACGGTTGGATTACGTCTGCAAACGGAAACAACTGCACCAATGAAAAGGCCCCGCCCTACGAAATTGACGGCGTGATTGATCCCACTGCAACGGTTGGTTTGCCTCTGGATGACTGCTTCGATACCGGCGGTTGCCCCTCATCACGCGTTGGCGATGGCAACTTTTCGACGGGGCTCGAAGATTATCTGACCATTAATTACGGCGCAGATTTCAGCAACCCCGTTCCGACTGGTGTTCCAGTCTGGTTCCCAACAAACGGAACGCGGCACGAAATTTATAACGCAGAAGTAGCCAACCAAGCCGCACTGGAAGCCATTCTGGCGGCTGGCGGCAAATCCGAAAGCAGCATGCCTGCTTGCCAGCCCCCTTCGCCCTCGCGCGCAAATCCCCGTCGTCGTGTCATCACAGTGGCTGGAATTGATTGTGCCACCTATGAAAGCGAGCTGAACGGAGGATCGGGCTCTATCCCGGTGACAAGTTTCATCGAGATGTTCCTGATCCGTCCGTCCGAGGCGGGAAGCACCGGCGCCAACGCCGTCATCTATGGTGAGGTCATCAAGATCGTATCTGACGGATCTGGCGGCGGCGTAATTCACGATCTGGTTCAGCTTTATGAGTAAGGTCATGTTTGTACTGTCGAAATATATTCAACAAGAAGCCCTTCGACTTAAGAAGGACCAATCGGGCGCATCCATTATAGAGTTTGCGATCCTGCTTCCGCTCATGTTGGCGACATTTGCCTTGATCGCCGAGGGTGGGCGTTTGTTCTGGTCTTATCAAAATGCGATCACAGGCGTTCGGGACACCGCGCGATACGTCGGGAGAATTGCACCGTCCGACCTGTGTGCGGCGTCGCCAAGTGCTGCGATCAGCGATTATCAGACGGCTGTCTCCAACACTCTGTCGTCGCTTTCGACCACAAACATCACCATAGGATTGGACGATCTTTCACTCGAATGTGTCGGGACCTCTGGCGAATATCGTGTTTCGCCCACACCTGTGGCCGTTCTCACTGCGTCACTGACAATTTCGGATCTTCCGTTTGCGCCTTTGTTCCAACTGGTTGGTGGCGCCGAACGGACGCAGATCCAGACCACTGTAACAGATCGCAGCCGGGTGTTTGGACCATGACCCATCGTATTGATCGCATAAAGCGGGATGTGTCTCGTCTAACCCGCAATGAAGACGGTTCAACCATCGTGGAGATGGCGGTTGTCCTGCCCTTGTTCCTTCTGATCTTTCTGGGCCTGATCGACTTCGGAAGGCTCGCGTTTCACTATATAGCCGCGGAAAAAACTGCCCAGGTTGCAGCCAGAATGGCAGCCGTTATGCCGCCCGCCTGCGACGGTATACCAACAACCAACTTCCGAGGCGGCTATACCGATGTTTCCGGACCGCGTTTTGGTACAAATTGCAGCTTTGCGACTGGGGTCTGTTTTGCACCTACATTGGAGGACTCGACCTGCGATGGCGATGATCCCGCTGGCGTCGCGGCGCAAACCACCAGGACTGAAATTTGGAATATGCTTCAGTTTGCAGTTCCCAATGATCCTACAGCCAATTTTGACGCCGGAAACATTGAATACACTTACGAATTCGATCCCCAGATGAATTTCCTTGGCGGCCCCTATGTGCCTAACGTCACGGTCACCATCGAAGCGCTTCCTTTCCGGTTCGTATCTCCGTTGGGGGCGCTTGCTGCCCTGGCGGTGGGTGGTGATACCCCCCAAACCGATGCACTGACCGATGCAACCACGGATTTCAAGATTTTTTCCGATTTCAGCGCAACCCTTCCAGGCGAAGACCTCGCCAACGGAACCAACGGTTGAATGTTAAAAAATAGGAGCTGCAATATGACCCACAAATCATTGGCCCTAATCTCTGACAACGAAGCGATCATTAGCTCAGTCACCAAGGCAGTTGATCGCTTAGAGGATCATTCACTCGAAACGCTTACCGGAACATTATCTTCGGTAAACGGGCATGCGAGCCAGTTGCTGAATAACAATGATCTCTTGGTGTTCACGCTTTCTGAAGATGTGGATATGGAAATAGTCAGCGACCTGCGTCGTAGTGCTGGCCCAAGTGCTACCATTCTTGCGCTCAGTGACCGAGATATCTCTTTGTCTGATGCCCGAGCCCTGAACAAGGTGGGCGTGGACGAAATCCTACCATTTCCCATAGGGTCAGAGGAACTAAGAGAACAGATTCAAAAGCTTACAGTCGACAAGTCTCTGCTACCGGCTATTTACAACCCTCAAAAAAAGCGTTTGGGGCAAGTTATCAGTGTTTGTCCGGCCCGTGGGGGTATCGGCGCATCAACGCTGACAATTAACCTTGCTGACCAATTGCAAGGCTACTCTGGCATTTTCAGGAAAAAGACGCAGAACAAAGTCGCCATCGTCGACCTGGATCTGCAATTCGGAACTGTTGCTACAGCCTTGGACCTGGAACCGTCCTCTGGGCTATTGAGGATGGCCCAACAAGGTGTGAATCCGGATCGGACCTTCCTTCAACAATCGTTGGTGCAACACGCATCCGGACTGGAAGTTCTTAGCGCACCCGAGGATTTCATGCCTCTGGACGCCCTGACACGTGAACAAGTCACCGCGCTAATCGAGGCATTGCGTCACGATTTCGATTACGTCGTTATCGATCTGCCGCGCATTCTGGTTGATTGGATTGGTGCTGTCGTGACCGCGTCTGATCGGATGTTAATGATCGGAGACAGCTCGGTTTCTTCGGTCCGCCAAGCCTGTCGCCTGATTGACTTCTTCACGAAGGAACGTCTCGCTCCTCCTGTTGAGATCGTGTTCAGCCGGGAAGCGAAGCCGACTTTTCGCTCAAGTCATCACGTAGAAGCGCAAAAAGCACTTGGTCGCGAGTTGCGGCATTGGCTGCCTTGTGATGCCCGTCACGCAAAACAAGCCCTGGATCAGGGACAGTTGCTTTCTCAGTCGGCAAACAACTGTGCCTTGTCCAAATCGATCCGAATGATGGGGCGCAAGATAATGAGTGAAACGAGTGGCGAGGCCAAAGACCTCAAAAACAACGCTGCTTAATTGGAGTAAAAGGTATGTTTGAAAAGTTTGCACGCGCCGGGCGCCCCAGTGAGGCAGAAGTTATCCAGTTGAGCCATCACTCAGAACAGAAAGCCGAGGAAGTTCAAGACGAACCCTCGGCTGAAGACAAGCAATTGGCCGATTGGCTAGAACTCAAAAGCACTTTGCACGAGGCGTTACTTGATCGACTAAACCTTTCGGTAATCGAAAAAGTCGAAAAAGATGTGCTCCGCCGCGAGGTGGCTGGGGTGGTCAGCAGCGCACTATCTCAAACGGGCAAGCCGCTTAACACGGACGACTTCAATCGTATTGTCGACGAGCTTCTGGATGAAATTCTGGGATTTGGCCCGTTGGAACCTCTTTTGGCAGATCCTACAATCAATGACATTTTGGTTAACGGTTATCAGACTGTATACGTTGAACGTTTTGGTTTGCTGGAACGAGCCCCGGTGCGTTTTCGTGACGAAAAACACTTGCTGCGCGTCATTGACAAGATTGTCAGCAAAATTGGACGCCGCGTGGACGAACGCCAGCCTTGGGTAGATGCACGGTTAGAGGACGGAAGCCGCGTGAACGCGATTATCCGACCCTGTGCGATCGACGGTCCCAGCGTCTCTATCCGAAAATTCTCACAATCAAAACTGACAATGGACAAGCTGGTTGCGAATGGCGCGCTGAATGAAGGAGCTGCGCGGTTTCTGCAATCCTTGGTATACGCGCGCCTCAACGTTTTGATTGCAGGCGGAACAGGGTCCGGCAAGACAACCATGTTGAATGCCCTGTCGTCTTACATCGATCACGGTGAGCGTGTTGTAACAATCGAAGACGCGGCAGAATTGCAACTTCAGCAGGATCATGTCGTCCGCCTGGAAACGCGACCGCCCTCCCCGTCTGGCGACGGTCAGGTCATTCAACGCGATCTGGTACGCAATGCGCTCCGGATGCGCCCCGACAGAATAATCGTCGGTGAGGTTCGCGGTGCAGAAACCTTTGACATGCTGCAAGCTATGAACACCGGGCATGATGGCTCAATGACAACTGTCCACGCGAATTCAGCGCGTGACTCACTCGGGCGAATCGAGCAAATGGTCACTATGACCGGGATAGAATTTCCGGCAGCAGCCATTCGATCCCAGATCGCGTCTGGTTTGCATTTTATAGTACATCTGTCCCGCTTGGCGGATGGGTCACGCCGCGTCACCAGCATTTCGGAAATAACCGGGATGGAAGGTGAGATTATCACAATGCAGGACATCTTCGTGTTCCAGAAGAAGGGGCGCTCGGAAACCGGCGAGGTGATAGGGCAATTTGTGCCGACAGGTATTCGTCCGAAATGCTTTGATTTGCTCACGGCCGCCGGCGTCGATCTGGAGCCTGAAACATTCCGGGTATCAGGGGGTTAAAGTTATGCCTAATATCAACACCGTAGAACTCCTGAATTATCTGACACTCGTATGCGTTTTCGTTGGTATATTCCTGGTCATCACAGGTTTTCTGCATTTGGTTCGAAGAGGCGAAAACCACTCAGAGGCCCGCAACCGCCGCTTGCGCATGGTCCGGGGGGGCGTGTCTGACGAAGAGCGTCTTTCGCTTCTTCTCCCGGACGCACACACTGGACTCTGGTCTCGGGTCCCGTTTTTTGGAAAGCTGCCGGAAACACTGGTCCAGGCAGGGTTGCAAATATCGCCGCAGAACTTTTTACTACTGTCCGCATTTGGCACTGCTGTAGTCGCTATCGCTGGCGTATTCTTTTTTCCCGTCTGGCAAGCTATTCCCATAGCCTTTGTATTGGGCGCAGTCGTACCCGCGCTGATTGTCAAATCACGTCAGGCAGAGCGCCAAAAGCTCCTGACCGGCCAGTTACCCGACGCCTTGGAACTCATGGCGCGTGGACTAAAAATTGGCCATCCGGTAAACACCTCGATCAAAGCTGTCGCGGATGAGATGCAAGACCCAATCGGGACTGAATTCGGGATTATCTTCGACCAGATAAGTTTCGGGGACGAGTTGCCTGATGCTGTTCAGGACTTCGCTGACCGTGTTGGCTCGGAGGACGCGCAATACCTGGCTGCCAGTATGGCAATCCAGCATGGTACCGGCGGTGATCTTGAACGGATCGTTACCGTTCTTGCCACTGTTATCAGAAGACGGATTGCTTTGCGCGGACGTATCAAGGCAATCTCCGCTGAAGGACGTCTGTCCGGGGTACTGCTGTCGATCATTCCACTGGTGATCATGGGCATAATGTCTGTCAACGCGCCGGGATATTACACCGATGTGAGTGACGATCCGGCGTTCATCAAACTCGCCGTGCTGGTTGTGGTTTTGATGATCTCCAACGTCGTTGTACTGTACAAGCTTGTTAATTTTCGCATTTGAGGTGAGTCACATGGATCGCATTCTGGAAATGATGTCACTTCGCTTTGGCCTACCTGCTGAAACGATTTTATTAACTGTTTTTGGCCTTGGCGTGTTGTTAGTTTTTTTTGCGGTAAGCTCAGCCCTTAGCCGACGGCATCCTGCGGCGGTCCGTATCGCCAACTTGCGTGCTCAACGGCTAGACGCGCGCAAGGATCGTGGCCTGTTGCGTGAGACAGTCGCTACGCCAAAGGGCCTTTTTAAGGCTGCACTTCCAAGCCGACAGTCTGAGCGTCGCAAAATTGAAGACAAATTGATTCAGGCCGGACTGACCAACCCAAACGCCTTACGCATCTACACGCTGACACGAGTCTGGTTGGGAGTTTTAATTCCGATGATTGTGGCTTTGCTTATCGTCGCTGCAAAAACGCCCGGAATTCCATTTCCCAGTTCAATTGCAGGTTTCTTTGAAAGCACCAGCAATTCCAATGCTATACAGCTTGTCGGGTTGTTAACTGGTGTAGGCTATTTCCTTCCCGCAATCTGGCTGAACCGCCGCAGAAAAGAGCGCCAACAAAAGATCCGAGACGCGTTTCCAAATGCGCTCGATCTTTTGCAGATTTCTCTGCAGGCCGGAATTGGGTTTGACGCTGCGATGACCCGGGTTGGGAATGAACTAGCCGCAGCTTCACCGGATCTTGCATTTGAATTTTTGAGCACACAACATGAGATTCAGGCCGGGCGGCCACGCGGGGATGCACTATCCGAGATGGCGCGACGCACCGGCGTAGACGAAATTCGGTCTTTCGCCACCGTCGTTCAGCAATCAATGCGGTTTGGAACAAGTATGTCGGATGCATTGACGACCTACGCTTCGGAAATGAGAGACTGGCGCGAAAACAGAGCGCAGGAGTTAGCCAACCAACTGCCCGTAAAGATGTCCGCAGTTCTGGCTGCGCTGATGTTGCCGACCCTGATGATTATTACTGCTGCACCGTCTCTGATTCGATACTTCCGGGGCTTTGGTGCGTAGCATTCGCCAATGCAATGCAACAATGATTAGGTCACATGGATAATGTTCCCAGATTGAAGCGCAAGAAGAGCATTTTGCAAACGCACTTTGATCAAAGACGCAAAATAGTGCAAGGTAAATAGGCACTTATGTGCAGTCTGGTCACTTTAAAAAACGGGCATTTGGTTGAGTAGCGAAGTCCACCAAAGACCGTCGGTTTAAAATGAACCGAATGCAAAAATCGAAAGTAGCGGGACGCAAACAGCTAAAGATATGGGGGCCGGCCACTTAAAAAGACCAGACATTTGGATGGGTGGGACTGTCTAAGGAAAGGCGTTGGTCGTGTTTTGACCAATGGTAAATAGTATGAAGGTTTTGTTTTCGGCGCATCACTCTGCGCTGGGTTCAATTGAACAAACCCAGGAACTTATGAAAGTTGTCGCCGCTCTTTGTCAGGCTTCACAGGGTAACGTTCCCTTGTTGAACGCGCTGCGTGAAACTGCGCTTATGATCGGAGCAGATGCTGTCTCTATAAGCCGAGTTGACCTAGCGTGCGGAAAGGGCTCAGCGAAAGTACTGAGCTATGACGCCAATCCGCAGCACGACCATTCAGGCAGCTTTGATTTCTGTGTGGCACCGATCGTCTGCGGAAAGAATATGAGCCGGGCCAAGCCGGGATCTGCTTGGTTTGGTACACTTGATGATTTCGCTGAACATGAGCATTTTTTCGAACTTTATAAAAACCGTCGGCTGTCGGAATCCGTTTCGATATTGCTGGAACGACGAAATGGGGACGCGGACTTTTGGGAATTGCATTTCTCTCGCCCGATTTCTACAGCATTGGAGAACATTCTGGCGCTTATTGGTCCAATACTCTCTGATTGTTGGAAAAAGAGGTCCCTTGGGCGGTTTTCCGAAGCGAAATTGTCGAGTGCGCGCAGAAAGTCGGTAAAGAAATACGTCAAGGACATCCTATCTATGGACAACCCTTGCCGCCTGAGCCGTGCCGAATATCGGGTATGCTTGTTGTTAGCCCGTGGCCTTAATAATGACGCCTTGTTATCCGAACTTTCAATTTCGATTTCTACTCTTCGTACGCATTTGCGCAATATCTACGGCAAAACAGGTACGTCGTCTCAACCCGAATTGATTCATGATTTGCTTACCCCGGCCGTGAAACCCCAAGTGTCAAAGTTGGGTGGATCACATGTCGCCTGAGACCGAGCAGTTAGGCCCGCTGATACTGATTGCACCGTTGTTGGTAATAATGGCTCTGCATGACCTGAAGAACCTCAAAATATCTAACCTACTCGTGCTGATTTTGCTTTTCGCCTTTTTGTTGTCAGCACCATTCTACCTTTCCTTTCAAGAAAGTATGCATCGGTTTCTAGGCGCGCTGATAGTGTTTGCCTTGGGAGCAATCGGCTTCGCATTTCGCCTTTGGGGTGGCGGGGATGTAAAGGCAATTGCCGCGCTGGTTCTCTTTATTCCCAGCAATGGGCTTCTTCATTATTTTAATTGTTTTGCATTCTCCATGGGCGCCGGAATGCTAATTGTTGTCTCTGGTCGTCATATTCTTGCCTACCCTGAATGTTCTTGGAGGGCCTTTCGACCAAAAGCTGGCTACCCTATGGGTGTATCTATCGCTATGTCGGGGATTTTATGGCTAGTGATTTCGTTAGCTATATCAACGTAAGATAATGTTAATCAAATTCGATCCAGTCTTATTTAATGTTAGAACCCATTGGTTTACGCACGGTGAACCTCTTCAAAGTTCGAAAAACGAGCGGTGACATACCTGCTCTTTTCTGGCTGAGCGATGTGAAGAAAGCGTGGACCCCATTCCCCTCAGGTCCCGGGTCTACACAAGTGTCGAAAACTGGTGAGTACAGCATTACGGCAAGACAAACGACTTAGGTTCTATGACCGCGTTCCCAAGGTCTTTCTCTCGGCCGTAGCCCTCGCAGTAACCCTCATCTACTGGTTATAAATCTTGCCTCCAAGACCTTTGGGCGAAAGGCCTAAGAAATCAGATTGGAAAAGAACAGGAGCAGACTATCAAAATAGACCGACCTCATCTTGGCTATGCCAGTTAAAAAACTCTTATGGAGCACAACAAACCGCGCTACTTACTTGGTCAGTGCACGTCGCCGGCGGCAAAGAAAATTGTCGTTTTTCTATCCAGAAACAATTGTATGACAAGCCAATCCGCCAAGGCGCTTCGATGTCTCTAACTCCAGTTTGCCACCGTATGCATTTATAAGATCAAGGGATATAGCCAACCCTAATCCTGTTCCGCTGACAGAGGTATCCAGACGTCTCCCAGACCGAAGCACCTCTTTTCGGGCGTCTTCTGGAATTCCAGGACCGTCGTCCTCAATGCAAAGTTCAATACCGTCTGCACATCGTTTGGCTGACAAGTGGATTTTTCCGCAACTCCATTTGAGAGCGTTGTCGAGGAGGTTACCGATCACCTCTTCTAAATCTTGGGCGTCCATTCTGACCCAAAGACCACGTTCGCACTCTGACGTGAGAGATTTACCTTCACGCTCTGCCATTACAGAGAACAATCGAGACAACCTCTCGACTGAATTGGAAAGGTCAGTTTTTGAGTGGGTGAGCTCGGCCGTATTTGACGCCCGCATTCGCGCAAGAGAGCGTTGTAGTTGAGCATCGATCCTACTCAAAGCATCGTCTGCAGGCACTGTGTCTACGCCAGTTTCTGACAAACTTGCCAATTCATTTCGGAGTATTGCCGTGGGCGTTTTAAGTGCATGCGCCAGGTCTGCCGCCTGCCTGCGGGAACTAGAAACAATCTCACGATTTCGATGAAGCAATTGGTTGAGGTCCTCCACGAGTGGAGCAACCTCTTCGGGATAACTCTCTGGATTTAGATCGTCCCCTTTGTCCCAGCGATGTCCTACATCTTCGCGCAACTTTCTTAAGGGGCCAATTATTGCAGACATTAGTAGAAGTGAGCTGGCAACTCCGATCAAGCCGATCAACACAAAAACCGGAAGCAGGTTATTTTGGGCAGCCCTGCGTTCGCTGATCAGTTCAAGCCTGCTTTCGGCAACAGATACTCCCCATTCTGTTCCATCTTCGAATGTGATCTTCTGGTAGATACTGCGGACTGCTTCGTTATCCGGCCCTAGAGTATTCCAGACCGCCGCCCCCTCGCCCGCATCTGAAGGTTCTGCAATCGTTTCGTCAAAGAGTGAGGCGGATGTAAAGGTAGCCCCACTGCCATCCGTCACCTGCCAATATCTGCCTGAAAATGGCGTGCTGTAGCCTGGGTCGAACATCAAATCCCGCAAGGCTTCTGGGTTATCCGTGGTGGCGCTAAGCCCAACAACAAGCTGCGTGTGCCTGTCGCGCAACGTCTCGTCGAACTGTTCCAGAACGCGGGTATTGATGTAGGACAGCACAACTAATGTCCCGACGCCTACGGACAACGCGCCAGAGGCGAGACCACCTAGCAAGGCACGCTGACGCAGAGATAGCATCACGCGGTATCGATCATGTAGCCGCGTCCTCTGACCGTCGTGATTAGGTTCGGGCCTAATTTTTTACGGAGTCGGGTTATGAAAACGGCAATGGTATTTGAGTCCCTGTCACCGTCATATTCGTAAATATGCTCTGACAACTCAGTTCGTGAAACCATGCGTCCTATATTGTGCGCAAGGTATGTCAGCACAGCTATCTCCTGCGCGGTCAGATCAACGGGAATTCCACCCAAGCTGGCGCGTCCGTTTCGCGTATCAAGAGAGACGTCCCCCATTTCAATCACCGGGTTCATTTGGCCACTCTGTCTGCGCAGGATTGCTCGGACGCGTGCTGCCAGTTCCGGCATGTGAAATGGCTTGGTCATATAATCATCCGCACCTGCGTCAAGGCCATCGACACGCTCACTCCACCCATCACGAGCCGTGAGAATCAGTACCGGAGTTTTGACGCCTGCGCTTCGCCATTCTCGTAATACGGAAATACCGTCACGCTCTGGCAACCCAATGTCGAGAATGATCATGTCATATGGTTCGGTCGCCCCCAAGTGCAACGCATCCGTCCCATTGTTGGCCACATCTACCACGCGGCCTTCTGCGCCCAAAAGCTTTTTGATCTGCTCGCACAGCTGCGGTTCATCTTCGGCCAGAAGTACTCTCATAAACAATAACTACAGCTACAGCGGCATTGGTTTAAGTACTATTTCTTGCCGTTGCCTTTGCCGCCGCCATTACCTCCGCTGTTACCGCCGCCATTGCCACCGCTGTTACCGCCGCTGTTACCGCCGCCATTGCCTCCGCTGTTACCGCCGCCATTGCCTCCGCCGTTACCGCCGCCATTGCCTCCGCCGTTACCGCCGCCATTGCCACCGCCGTTACCGCCGCCATTGCCACCGCCGTTACCGCCGCCATTGCCACCGCCGCTGTTACTCTTGCTGCTGTCACCACGGCTGGCCGCGGAACTGCGGCTCTTATTTGACTGGCCATTGCTATTGGCTTTTTTGGAATTAGTTTGCGCGGCCTTTGATATTTGACGACCTACGCTGGATCGATTGGATACCACCGCACCGGTCTGGGCATTCACCACCACACTGACGATCTTGCCATTTGGTTTTTTAACCAAAATACGATAATAGATTTCGTCCGCTAGAAATGCACGCGCATCTACCGGGGTGCCTCCAAAAGCCTTTTCAACGCCCTTGATAACCCGTTTCAAGCGGATTGTGTTTCCCGACAGAGTCGCTTTACGCAGTTCGCCTTGTTTGAGTTCGCGAGTGTCAGCAACCGCTTCCCCACTGGAAAAAGCAGTCACCAAGCTTGCTGCCAACAAGAACGACTTCACTCGCATCAAACCCTCGCACTTATCTGCCGAGAATACCCAACCCAACATGAACCATTGATGAACAAGCAGTTAGCCCTGCGTTCAAGCGCTCTCAAGTTAAATGTCACAAGCTATCAGTGATTCATACGCACTGCAGACGAATGGGCTCTGGGATTTGTCCTACAAAACCGGTGGCCGCGGGCGTTCTATTAAGGAGATTGACATGAAAGCCACCACATCGGGACTTCTGAAAGCTACTACATTGGCGATAGCACTGCTGGGATCGTCGGCCATTGTCGCCGCGTTTGCCGCCCCGGATATTGTCTATGCAAAAGAAGGCAAGGGCAACGGCGGTGGAAAAGGCGGTGGTAACGGTGGCGGAAAAGGCGGCGGTGAAGGCAAGGGCGGCGGAAAAGGCGGCGGCGAAGGCGGCGGAAAAGGCAACGGTGGTGGAAAAGGCAACAGCGGCGGAAAAGGCGACTCCGCCAAAGGTAAGAGTGGAGATCGCAGCTCGGCGGGCAAAAGTAGTGGCGGAAAAGAAGCTGGCAAAGCCCGTGATGGCCGCAGGGCCGGGGCGTCCAACCAAGGCAAGACAAAAACTAAGTCTGCACGTGCTACTTCGGGGAAAAACAATCGGTTTTCTTTGAAAGACCTGTTCAGCGGGAAAGGTAAAACAAGGACCACTGCAACATCTAAGAAGGGTGGTATCTTTGGTGGCAGCAAGCAAAAGCCCAAGTCACAAACAAGGATTTCTCGAACCACGGCTGTCGAAAAGTCTCTTCGCCCTGCCGTTCGAACCAAAGGCAACAGGATAGCATCACTTCTTGGGGCCCATCCGTCTGAATTGGGCGCGTTGAACGCGGCCAACGCAAGCGCAACCGCTTTGGCAAACGCTTCTCCCAATTCTCGCGTAGGTCGAATTGCCAACTATCGCGACACGGTACTGGACGGAGAACCGCTGCGTCAGGAATACGCGGATCAGTTGGAGGAATTTGCAGGGCTTGAGCCACCAGAGCGTGAAGTTTCTGAAATTGAGGAAGACCTGGAAGCCGCGCTGGATGATGTCCAGAACAATAGGCAACGGGTCGAAGATCTTGAACAGGCACTGGAAGACGCCGGTGGCACTGATCCTGAGATCGAAAACGAGTTGGAAGAAGCGCGTAAGGAACTGGATGACTCTGTCGAGGAAGCGCAGAACCTGAACGATGAAAGGGAGGCTGCCATCGAATATGACGAAGCAGCCGAAGAAGTGCAGGAACTGGCCGATCTTGTCGAAGAACAGGAATTGACCGAACGTGAAGCTCTGGAAGCCGCAGCTAACAAACCAGTCACCGATGCAGTTGAAGAAGAGGTTAAGTCGTTGCTGGGCCTTTAATTAAAGGGCCTCAAAACGCCAATACGATTTTCAATCAGTGCTCACTACTCACGGAAGTACTGGAAGTCGGGCCAGCCACGTGCTTTGGGAAAAGTGCAAATGGCTGGCCCATACTTTTCTTAAGGCGGGGTCTTATGGCGGACCTCGTTTGCGGTAAACCCAAAAAGAAACCCCGCCCTGGATCAGGGCGGGATTGAGTTTTCAATTCCGATAGGTTGGACGATTATCGGGAATTGTCGGGGGTCTGCTGAACTGCCTTCAGACTTTGTTTTTTGCCTCAAGAAACCGCTTGTTTTTAATGATATCGGTTAGTGCATTTTCTATAGGAGGGAAGCGGCCACAGCTCGCATTGGTCGTAGTTGGCAAACATTCTTCGGCAAGTTCACCGGAGGTTTGCGCCACAGCTCTTATGCTGGAGTCTTCAATCACAAAGGCAGATTTGATCATGCTTTTCCCCTGTTGGCAATCACACAGGCACCACCCGTCTGATCCAATATAAACAATATGCCGGAGAGTAGTTGAACACATTGGGAATACACTGTTCACGTTCAGTTAATGTTGTTTACGAAATAAGGACAAATGAACCAAAAGGCGTCCGAGGGGTACTGTAAGACAAATTCGAACCAGGGTGCTGTCAGACAAATTCGAACCAGTCTCTGGTAGGCCAGTATAGCTGCCCTTTATGCCGCACCAAGCTTGCGCCACTCGGCGAGAGCAGCGGTGCGTGTCAGCTTGAAGGTGTCTCGGCTGGCTAGCGATCTTTCCTGGTTGATGTGATTGTAGACGAAGGAGAGAACGGACGCGAAATTCTTCAAACTACGCATGCGCCTGAAACGTTGCATGGCGCGTTCGCGTCGTCGAAACGGAAGATGCGAATTCTCGACGCGGTTATTGAGCCACCTGCCTGTTTGCTGTTTTACGGGTGCACCAAGTTCTCTGAGCGCGGTGCTGTCAGACGAATTCGAACCAGTCTCAGTTTGCCGCAGAAATCGCGAACTTATCCGGAACAAAGTTGACGCCACTCGCTAAGAGCGGCAGCGCGGGTCAGCTTGAAGATGTCTCGGCTGGCGAGCGATCTTTCCTGGTTGAAGTGGTTGTATACGGAGGAATGGACGGCGGCGAATTTCTGCAAACTTCGCATGCGCCTGAAACGTTGCATGGCGCGTTCACGCCGTCGAAACGGCAGGTGCGAATTCTCGACGCGGTTGTTGAGCCACCTGCCCGTCCTTTGTTTTTCGGTAGCGCCAAGCTCTTTGAGCGCGGCTCTGTGTGAGGCGAAGCGATCCGTGACGACGTTTTCCGCTTTTCCGTGCCGCTTCATCAATTTCCTGAGGAATTTCAGTGCAGCCTGCTTGTTTCGACGTTTGGTAACAATGGCTTCCAGCACCTCGCCTTCATGATCAACGGCCCGCCAAAGATAATGCCGCTTGCCATTCACTTTCACGAAAACCTCGTCCACGTGCCACTTCCATTTGGAGAAGGCGCGCAGTTGCTGAACACGCTTCCGTCTAATCTCAGCAGCAAACATCGGCCCGAACCTGTTCCACCAATATCGGACAGTTTCGTGGCTCACGTCGATGCCTCGCTCATGCAGCAGATCTTCGACAATCCGAAGCGAGAGCGGGAATCGGATGTACAGCATCACCGCCAAGCGGATGATCTCAGGACTGGTTTTAAAGGTTTTGAAAGAGGCAGGTCTGGTCATGGGCAAAAGCTACGCAACCGCCCTGCCCCGCTCAAGCAAAGTTCTTCTGACAAGACCCTTAACCTAAGGTTTCTTTCATTAAGATTTGGTTAATCTCAAATCACGCAGACGCTGAAGCCTTGTACAAAATTCTGCCGAGAACCACCTAGTCAGGTGACTCATTTGGTAATTCGAAAGGCAACCGGTATGAAGAAGGTATTGATAGCCTGCGCGCTTGGCGGTTCACTACTCTTAGCTGCATGTGGGGCACCGACGACCCCAACTCAGGCTCAGGTGCAGCATGATGCTCGCTGTGCTGCTGGTGTCCTAGGAGGCGCTGCACTCGGGGGAGTGGTCGGAAACCGATTCGGCGGCGGAACTGGCAAAACCCTGGCAACCGCAGCAGGGGCAGGTCTTGGTATGTATGCAGGTCAATCAGCCTGCTACTGACTCTATAAATTCAGTGGCTTGCCTGAATTTTGTAGGCACTTGCGTTCTCGGGGGTGCTGTCAGACGAATTCGAACCAGTCTCAGTTTGCCGCAGAAATCGCGAACTTATCCGGAACAAAGTTGACGCCACTCGCTAAGAGCGGCGGCGCGGGTCAGCTTGAAGGTGTCTCGATTGGCTAACGATCTTTCCTGGTTGAAGTGGTTGTAAACGGAGGAGTGGACGGCGGCGAATTTCTGTAAACTTCGCATGCGCCTGAAACGCTGCATGGCG
>NZ_JBQFQR010000030.1:0-44874 GCF_056536985.1 Ruegeria sp. CH8
AGGGCCTGACGACGAGCCAACTTCGTCAGGCCGTCATTCATGCTCGCCAGAAGCTCGGCACATCAAAGCGTCGCACCTGCAAGGTGGTCGGAGGATCATTACGACTACGAATTGGATGGTCTTCGCACTGTTTTTCAGATCGATGAAAAGGAACTCGACCCCCTCAAAGATGTATCCACAAATATTTCCGTCAAATGGTACAGCGGGGCATGAAATCAAACACTTGAAGCAGTCGGGTTTACGCAGTTCTCCCTGGCCGGTTCTGGATTTCGGGCTATGATAAGTTAAATTTTTCTAAGCCTTTGGTTTTACAAAAAACCCGATATTTTGACTTTGGTGCACCAAGGTAAAATACGTCGACACTGATGTTCCAAATAATCCTATTTGCGGCATATGGTCTTTTGCAGCTTAATGTGTTTGAGGCTGCGGTGTGCGATTGTGATTGCTTTGCGCTGAAAGTGGACAATCCAATGGTGAGTGTGCGTTCTGAATCGACCGCATAATTGGCTGAACCAACTTGATTTGTCCCTTGCTAAGCTTGGCGAACGTTCAGTTCAGACATGATGTACAATAAAATGGAAATTGCGCCTATTGCTGGACTGACGTTGAGCCTGACTTGTTTTGGGATCGCGTTGCCGTTTCTATTGGCGTCTCACCAAAGAATTGGCGGTAGGCGACTGATGTCCGGCCAAGGTGACTAAACCCGGCTTCGCCGATGAGTTTTGAAACGACACCTTTCTCATAGGTGCTTTCCAGCAGAAGTGACCTTAGCCGATGTAGCTGGACTATCGACTGGAACTTGCTTGGACCAACACCAAGTTGTTTTTCAAAAGCCAAAAAGAGTGCCCGCCGCGATACCCCAAGTTCGCGACAAAGCTCTTGAACCGTTAGTTTTGTGCCACATGGGTTTTCTGAAAAATACTCTTCGGCTGCCACAACGGTCTTCCATTGACTATGGCCAGCCTTTTCTGCGGCAATTTGTGGTTCGGCACTGTAAAGAAATTCACCTGCCAAGTTTTCGAGGCTCTCGAAAATGTCATTCAGCATCCAAGCATCTGTCCCATCCGCGGTCGTTTGTTTGTGGCAAAGCCACATCTCAATGCATCGGGCATAAGCATTCAGAGCGTCGGATCTGGACAGGCGGATGGGTGCTTTAAACGTTGCCCATCCACGCTTCTCGACCTGTAACCATGGAACTTCCAGCATGTAAATCTGAGTACCAGCTTCGGCTACGTAGTCATATTCCGTTGGCTTTTGTCCATGCCAACACCCCATGAACGGACCCTCGTACAGGGTTCCCTGAAATCGAACCGGATCACCATTTGGCAAGAACAAACCGTAGAAGACTGTACCGCTATGTTGAACCTCTTGATAACGTATGCGCGAATAAACTGCTTCAGAGTGAAGACCAAAACCATTGTATTGGGCACTGCGCCAATTCAGCTTTGGTCCTTGGGGAGATAACACCAGCGCTTCGTATTGAACGTCATTGTAGCTGGGCAGGTCTTCCACTGAACGTATTGTTTCGGACAGGAACATAGCGTCTGAGTTAACTCACATTTCGTACGGCTCTAGCAGCAGCACAATGAAATTCAATTATTCATAATAGTTTGCACGATTCGGATAGCCAGGTTTAAACTCAGGTTACACTATCGATCTCGAATTTCGAAAATCTGCCACATCCTCGGAGTGCCTCATGAAAAAGCTAACACTTTCCATTGCTGCGCTATTGATATCGTCAACCGCTCTGTACGCGCAGGCCGCCGATCTGGTCTTTACCAATGCTTCAGTACTTACCATGAATGACGATGCGCCGACGGCGCAGGCCGTTGCGGTCACGGGGAACCAGATAAGCTATGTTGGCGATGTCTCAGGAGCAGAGGCGCTGATCGGCGATAACACCGAAGTTCTGGACTTGGGCGGGGATACCCTGTTGCCGGGCTTTGTGTCAGGCCACGATCACATCGTTGCATCAGGCTGGACGACACGCGGTGTCAGCTTGTTTGGAATTGAAACACTTGAGGAGGCCTTGGCCGCAATCAAGGAGTATGCCGATGCGAACCCTGACGAGGAGTTGATACTCGGCTATGGGTTCAATCAAGTATCGTATGGTGGATGGCCCACAAAAGAAGATCTGGATTCTGTGGTGCCCGACCGTCCGGCTTTTATCCTCGACTTCACAATCCACGATATTTGGATGAACTCCAAAGCTTTCGAAGCGGGTCAAGTCAGTCCTGACGAAGAGGATCAGGTGCCGGGCGTTATGTTCTGGCAGCGTGACGCGGAAGGCAACCAGACCGGTATCGGCATCGAGTTCCAGTGGGCTGCGGCATTTCGAAATGCAGGCGCTTGGGACCCGGCAGGTGAAATTCCTGACATTCAGAAAAACCTCTACGATCAGGCCGTCAAAACCGGAATTACAGCCGTTCACGTGCCTCTGATGGCTATGCCGACAGTTACCGATCTGTCTCTTGTGAAAGATGACGAAAAACTCGCGCTGGCCCACCTACACGAACTGGAAAAGAACGGTGAGCTAACGATCCGCACCTTTGTTGCGACGGGGTTCAAGGACCCGACCGCCACTGCTGACGAAATCGTAGAACACACACTCGAGTTACGCGAGCAATACGACAGCGACATGCTGCGCATCTGGGGCATCAAAATCCATCCAGAAGGGAACTGGAGTTCAAAGACGGCCTGGATGCTGGACGATTACGCCGATGGGTCTGCAACGCGCGGTGCGGCTGCCATTGAAGGCCCAATGATAACTTCGGTCTACCTGCAGGCCAATCAGAACGGACTTCCGGTGGGCACTCACGTCGATGGATCACAAACAGTGCGCAACACGGTAGACGCGATCATGACCGCGCGCGGAGCGGGCTATGACGTTCCAAACAATCTGTTGCACCACTATTTCTGGGTATCTGATCAGGACCACGAGACTGTTATCGAAAACGAGATCATGGTGAACACGACCCCACTTTTCCACGTTGACTGGGAAGCACAGGATGTAAACGCATTGGACTTGTTGGGGCGCGCTAAGGTCGAGGCGATTTTTGCCCGCTATTCCTCGCTGATGGCATTGGGGCACAACGTGTCGATTTCTTCGGATGTGCCATCCGCGCCGATTGATCTGATCGGTCCGCTCCTGAACGTTGAAATTGCGATGACCTTGCAGGATCCGCTTAATCCGGACAGCAAACCGTTCCCGTTGTCACGCAAACCGGCCTCATTGGAAGAGTCTTTGAAAGCAATCACAATCTATCCTGCGGCTCAGCAGGCGATGGAGGACAAAATAGGCTCCATCGAAGTGGGCAAGTATGCTGACCTCGTCGTTCTCGATCAGGACATTACTGCAGTCGAACCGCGTGAAATCTCGAACATCAAGGTGTTAGGCACGCTTATGGATGGGCGGTTCACGCATCGGGACGGCATTTGACTTTGAGGACAGTTGAGGCTGGGGGCGCACAATGCCCCTCGCTATTTTAGAAAGGAAGCCAGAAATGAGACGACTGGCCCGATGCACAGCAGCCTTACTAGCCGCAATCCTTTCAATGGTTGCTCATGTGCAAGCAGAAGAAGTCGCTTTTATCGCCATACTGAACGTTCCCGCTGAAAACGCACAGGCTTTTGATGCATTGGCCAACGATATGGTTGAGGCATCTGTCACCGATGACGGGCTTTTAGTTTACGAATTCGCCCGAGTTGGCGAGACGGTGTACGGCTATGAACGTTATGTGGATGCGGCTGCCCACGCCCGGCACGAAGCCTTGATCGAGTCCTTCATTCCGCAGTTGGTTGATTTGGCGCAGTTCGAGAAGATTGTCACCCTATCGCAGCTTACGGATGACCATCAGGAACTGTTCCGAAGCATTGGGGCAGAGATTGGCCAACCAATTGCCGCTGCAGCGCAAGGGCCATCCAAATGAATGCGCGATGGCAAAGAAGGCTCAGAGAAAATCTAGAGAAAAATTTAAGCGGAACTCTGGAGCAAATGACGAAATGCCGACTTTGCACTTGTGCTGTCTTATTCGCTGGGCTGATGAGTGTTCAAGCCAATGAAGCTCAAGCTTGTGACGCGGCTTGTCAGGCAGCGCGGAAGGCCGCGAACCCGCTTGCGGACACAAAAGCGCTGATCACCGATAACACAATCGCTTTCAGGACCGGGACGAACGACGACGACAGTTACAACTTTCAGCTACAGCCCGTCTATTCAGTTCCCCTGACAGACGCCACCTTAGTGCTTCGGGGAATTGTTCCGATTCAAGGTGTCCAGCCCGGAGCCGTGTTGCCGCCTGGAATTGTCGACCCCTCCGAAGAAGACGATTTGACCTGGGGCATCGGCGATTCAACCGTGCAGGCATTTTATTCACCTACGCCGGGAGAAAGCGGAATCGCACTGGGCTACGGCCTGCAAGTTTCCCTGCCAACGCACACGAATGACGCCTTGCAAGGTGCAGGTTGGGGCGCTGGTCCTGCCTTTGTCATGTTTGGGCAAACAGGTGATCTGTCGTGGGGTGGCGTCATTGCCCATATGTGGGGCGAGAACGATTTCAACGTGACCATCCTTCAACCTATTTTGAACTATGGTTTGGGAGAGGGTTGGTACGTTGGGTACAACAACGTCGTTTCGTACAACTGGAATTCCGCAAGCAATGACGAAGCATGGGCAATTCCATTGGGTTTGACGGCTGGAAAAACGTCCATCATCAATGAAGCCAAAGGCACCGCTATGGATGTCAGTGTGGGATACTACACTCTAGAGCGCAAACCTGACGGCGGGCCGGACAGACAACTTAAATTGGGTTTGTCGTTCTTTTTTTGACGGGCACTTTTGAAGCATGATTCGAGAGACTGCTTTTAGCGACTGGGTGCAACAATAACGCGGGAGTGAACGATCCCTTGTATAGTCGACCTTGGCCGAAACTTGGCTGCGTCGCAACTAAGAGGAACAACTGGAGCTCTGAAATGACAAGCAACCTGATCGCTCTGGCAATTACAGTTTTTGCGTTCGCACACATTCAAGCTGCTCAGGCAGAGGTTGCCCAAGGCCCACAAGAATCTGCTGCCCAAACGTCTCCTTCAGGGGCGAAGCGTTTTGATGTGCCTGAGCGCTTACTTGATTTGGCTATTGCTCCAAACTCCACAGCGTTAGATGAAGCTATTCAGGAACATGTTGCGGTTAGCTGGCGTGATTTGAAGCCAACCCTAAAGTCTCTGGAAACCCCATTTGAAACGCTGCCAGATCCGTTGTTGAACGCTATGCGAACGCAAGTTCGTTGGCGAACATCCAGTACCAGTGAGCGCTCTGATCCTGATCTAATTAAAGAATACAAGGCGGCCAATGGTGTTCTGGCCGCAAATGAAGTCGACGTAGAAAAGCTAATGCTAGAGCGCCGAAAAATCATTGCGCAAAACAACTCAATCGGGCGCGGTCCAAATTTAGAAAAACTGGGCACGACAATCAGGCTACCCGGGTACATAGTACCACTGACAATCGATGGAGGAACTGTAACCGAGTTCCTGTTTGTCCCGGTTGCAGGTTCTTGCGTTCATACACCTTCGCCGTCACCCAACCAGATCATTCATGTTGATTACCCAAAGGGCGTCGAATTTAAATCGATATTCGATGCATTTTGGATCGAAGGCGAACTTCTAGCCGAACGCAGATTCAGCGATGTTACATTCTACGACGGCCTAGCAAACGTAGAATCCATATATAAACTCAACGCGCATTTTGTTGAAGCATTCACCTAGTGATTTTGGAGTCTCCAATTCGTTCAAAACTCAGGTGTTGGGTCGCATTTGAGACGTTTGGCCATGTGGAAGACTATGCACAAAGGCGGACCGAAGGCCCCATTTGGCTGAGACCGGAAATTTCGACTATTGTGCCCAACTAACTATATTGCGCTTGTAGGATCCTAGCGCTGCATTTTTTGAAGGGCCGCTCGCATTCTTTCGGTCAGAATGTGATATCAGTGAATTTAAATTAACCCGCCCTCTAAGGATTGGGTAAAGTCGGTGGAAGGCAATGCAATTAGCCGAGCTCAGTGTCTTTCTGCTGGGATAAGATGCGATAGACCGACGCACGTCCTATTCTCAACTGCTTGGCGATTTGAGTCGCTCCTGCGCCCGCTTTGCGCAATGCAAGAACCTCCATCGACTTGGCTTGAGCAGTTGGTTTGCGGCCTTTGTATTTGCCAGCCGCTTTGGCCTTCAGTTATCGACGAAAGCCACGTTGGTCGCGCATGTCATTTTGTTGGAGAATACCTCCGTCACCATGCCTACCGGGCCTATGGCGCAGCAAAGGTCCCGCCAGAGGTTGAGGGGGCGCAGTCTATTGCAAATGTGATCCGCTCCGAGGGTCTGAAGGTCTTCAAGGCGCGCGATATCTATAATCGTCGTCGGTCAGGCCTGACTAAATCCCGGCAGGTGAAAGAGGCGCTGGCGGTTCTGATTGAAGCCGATTGGTTGAGAGAGGTTAGGTCAGCAACCGGCGGAAGCCCGAGTGTAGATTACGCAGTAAATCCCAAGTTGGGGGCCGACAAATGAGCAGGTGGCTAGACATAGCGCGCAAGGCCAAGGAACAACCCGGCTCTTATACCGGCACCCAGCAAGAACCATTAAAAAGGGGTGGGGAAAAACCAGAACATACCTTTTTGCTGGTTTCTAATGGGTGCCGGGTAAGCGGCGATGAGTTGAGGGAGCCTCCCCATCCCGACCACTCACCACCTGAACGGCAGCACCCAGAATCAGGGCCAGCGCCTGACAAGGTCGGCGTGGGCGGCAGGCCTGTCACATGGACCGGCAAGGTAGTCAGCCTGGATGAATGGCGGAGCCTGTCAGATTGGGAACGGCACGGCCCGAACAGCAAGGTGTGGAATGGAATTACACAACAATGGGAACAGGAAACATGAGCAGCTACGAGAACCGTAATAACTGCACCAATACGGACGATAGAAACCCCGACGGCACGTTTGCGCCGGGCAACTCAGGACGGCCACATGGTGCACTGCACAGGGTCACAAGAGCGGTTTAGGAGCTGCTTGAGGGCCAATCCGAAGCAATCACGCAAAAGCAGTGTCGATTGCAGGCGGCGAAATTGCCGACGTTTTCAATCTAGTTTGCCCGATGCTTGCGCTTCATCAAGCCCAGACCGGCCAAACCAACAAGGAAAAGTGGTAAAGAACCGGGAAGCGGAACAGGTGCCAAAGGCGGAACATCGTCACCCACCGTTCCTTCTCGTGCCAACAAAACCCCACCGTTCGAGAGGAATGTGAGATCAAGCAAGTACTCCGAGAGTTGGCTGGAAGTCGCTAACACCGAAAAGTCGGTCAGGGAGGTCACACCGAAGGCTTCAAATAGGTCGTCCGAAAATGCGGTCTCACCGGAACCCAGTGTCAAAGACAACCCAGTGCCGTCAAATACTTGAAGTCTAAAGTCCATCGGCAAGGTTTCTCCAAATAGTGGCGAGAATCCAATTGAATCTATGCCGCTCCCTAGCAACAGTGAATAGTCGTACAAAACTCCAACCAATGGATCGAAGCTATAAACTGTTTTTGGTGTAGCATTAGCTAAGAAGAAAACATCCCTGTTTTCCGCATTCGGAGCGACATCTCCTAGAGAACTTAGTGGAATATTCAGTGGTGCGATTGGCTCATTGTTTCGTGTTTCATCAACTAGCCCATTTGTCACAGCCTCATCGATGGTCATGTCAGATCCGCCTTTGTCAAATCCTTCGACGGAAGCATCGAACCCACCAGGATTTGAGTTCGGATTTATTTCCTGGGCGCGTGTTAGCTCGTCTAGCCCCACAAAATCTGCAACAGCCTTAACCGCGTTGTAACCGGCAACGGCAGCCGGATTCTGCAGCACAACTTCACCTACAAAGTCATCATATCCCGGCGGGATTGGATCTCCGTTAACGTAGGCGTTCAAGACTTGCCTACCGATGTAATTTCTCACAAAGTACTCGGCATCTCTGAGGTTTTCGTCTGTAGAGTTTCCCGGCAATTCCCGCTCGTTGACAATTGCGGAAAGTGCACAGCCAGCTCTCTCTATGTTGCTGAGCCCAGAGATACAGCTGCCAAGCTTGTCTTTTACAATGGCATGGTAAGCTTTCGTTCGTAGTGCCCTTAGGCGAGGGTCTTCTCCTGTAATGAGCCCTGAATAAAACCCAGACTGAGTTATTCTATATTCCCCAGTGTCCAAGTTTATATTGCCGGAAATCGAACTCGTCCCCGTTTCCACCTCCCGATAAACTTCGCCACCAACGCAACATAAGTTGATTTGGTTTGTGTGGCTTGCGGATCCGTTTAACGCACCAGATTGAGTGTAACTTCCGGAGAAGGCGGTATCATAAATTTCGTCGGTGTAGTTTGGGACTGGATAGATTTCTCTTGATGCACCAGATATCGTACCGTCATTTCGAAAAGTTAATGTCCCGTCTGGGATGTCAATTGTAAGTGCGTAACTGGAATTGGCGAAAAATACTGTTACTAGAAAAACAAAGAGTCTCATTGCCCCCCCTGTAGAAACCGATTAATCCTTTTTTTGCAATCGCCTAAGGTTATCACAGGAAGCGAAAATACTCAAATTACCCTTTGTTATTGCTTGTTTTTGGTTGGTTCTTTTCTCAGAAGCTCTGATACTTGCCAGTGCTTGATGGGCAGTTAACTAGACTTTCGTTAACGGTGTTTGACAAAAGGCCGGGCCAAAGAGGTTTTGAAAATCCAGGTGTGTCGGTCACGGGTGTAGAACGAGTTTCACCTTCACCTGTCCATCGTCCCGCGAGCGCTCCCTTACTTATTGGTGGTGTAGGATTTCTTACCTTTAAGCGTCGAAAGAAGGGTGCTAGCAGTAGCTTGCCCGCTTGAGCCGTGATTTGGCTGCTGCGGTCTCTAAATGCCTGTACCTGCCACCACTGTACCGCGCGCAGTCTAGGGCGTGCCCTGCGGCGATAACAGCGGCCCCTACGTCCTGCCCATCCGCATAACATACACCCACCCAGCGGTCATAGGTGCGCTCTCCGTTCAATTCGCAGGAAATCGATTTGCCGCGAAGGTAATTGACCATCCACCGCTTGGCGTTCTGACCGGATCGGGTGCCCAGCTCAGGAGCATCTACCCCGTTCAAGCGAACAGGTGTGCCATCAACAACAATGGTGTCAGCATCGCGGACATGGAGGGAACCTGCTGCGGCAGACGTGGCAAGTGAAAGGACAGCGGCGGCAAGAAAGTGCTTCATCAATCAGGGGATCGCTCAATAGGAAAGGCTTGCTGTCGAGGTATGCGGCTAAACTCTCGTTAGCAACCCATGAGTGCTGAATGAGTATTCCTCTTTCTTCCCAATTATGACGTGGTCATGAATCTGAATGCCCATGGTATTGCAGGCGTCCAGAATGCGCTCGGTCATGAGAATGTCTGAGTTGCTAGGGGTCGGATCACCTGATGGGTGGTTGTGAACCAGGATAAGCGAGCTTGCATTCAATTCCAATGCGCGTTTGACAACCTCGCGCGGATACACCGGCACGTGGTCAACCGTTCCCTTGGATTGTTCCTCATCGGCAATAAGAACGTTCTTTCGGTCGAGATACAGAACGCGGAATTGCTCGGTTTGCCGCAAGATGGCTGCGCGTGGACGGCGGGAGCGCAGAGCAGATTGATTTTCTGATATAACGGGACGCCGATCCAGGCGATTTGACGGTTACGCTTCGTCTCGCGGCGGCGGGTTTCTTAGGAAGTGGTCTTGTACTGCCCCATTTAATGCCGCTGTAAAAAACATTGAGAACACCCTTGCAGTTTGCCGAAAAGCAGCAAGTGTTGCCGTGTACTCCACGGCTTTCATTCGCTGTTGAGGCGTGGCCTCTTCATTCTGAGCGACCTGTGCTAGATACTCGTCAGCATCGAAATATATGTATTCTTCATCAGTTGGCATGTTGGCTCGTTGAATATCAATCAAAAGCCTCTGCCGCATAGTTTTGAGGCCAAACCAATTTAGACACGCTGTCACCAGCGCATCCTTTAAGTTGAAGACAATGGGTCCAAATACCAACACTGCCAAGAAAAACGCGAAAGTAAGAAGTTGCTCCGTTCCCCCGAGAAGATTGGTAATCATCCAAGCCAAACAGACGTTTAAGAGCAGGTTAACTAGACCTCGAACAAACAGGCCCATCCAAAGAGAGCGCGGCATAAATATCTCCAAGTTGAAACAAGCCGAAGCTACGCACCCAAAGCTCGATTCTGCAGTGGCGCAAAGGCGTCTAGCTGGAACAAATTGTTCCACCAAGAGGCCGCAGCACGAAAAGCAGTTCGCGACCGAAACCGCTGAAGTGACGGGAACAACCCGGCAACAGGTTAATCGGGCAGTATCGCGGGCCGAAGGCGTCACGCAGGAAGCCAGAGTACGCTGAGCGACTGAAGTCCAAGGTGGGGCCAATTGTTCCACCGCGTCACAAATATAGGATCAGCCCACGTTTCGCCCCACAGGCCCCTAATATGCCCGTCAGGCACATTAAGCCGATATCGGCCCCGGTGCGCCCTGCCAGACGCTTTCACGGTCCTGTGGCGCGCTTATTCCGTAGCGGCGGGTGCAGTTTCCGTATCAGTAGCCGGTGCGGTTTCTTCGGTAGCCCCATCCTCGCCGCCTGACCTCATCATTGAAAAGACCAACGCAAGAGCAAGGATCGCAACTGCAATTATCACGTAGTTTTTGTTCATATCTATTCTCCCAGCGCGGTGAACGGATCGAACAGCGGCTGACACCTATGGCTTCAAGCCGTCCTCAGCTTCACAGGTGCCGTGATTGAAAGCTGTTCGTATTGATCGACCGCCGACAGATATTCTTTGAGCCGTTTGCCTTCGTCTGTGTCTGGTTCAGATCCCCACAAGTATTCGATTTCCCGCAAAGCGGCACGGTACTCGGTAAGGGTGCGGACAATGGTCATGGCAATACCTCAAAGAATAAATCAATGTTGAGGGCATACCTGAAAAAGCGCGATTCTGATAGATAGCTAACCTAGGCGAATATCAGTGCGTCATTGCCGAGCGTGCGCCGCTGTGGAACACATCCCGTGTAGCGGATGTAGCGGGGGGTCAGGTTCAAATCCGAGTTTTTCGGAATTCCCCGAATAACTGATACCGACGACACGGCAACACCGGTTAATACCAGCCCTGATAATACAGGTGAAAACAGGTAAAACTGGATTGCCAATCCACATTTAGCGCGGCCCCAGCTTGAAAAACAATCAAGTGGCCTTTCCTCACATCTGAGGATTGGTGGGAACAGTTGGCCCGCCAGAGTTTCGCGCGAAATCTGCACAGATTGTGATCCGCCCGAATACCCTCAGTCAGATTGAGTCTATTCGCGGCGGGCTAAAGTGGGTCCACTGTTCCCGCTTTCTAGCGGTGAATAGCGGGGCCTCCCCAGAAAAAGGAAAGCGTTTATCCAAGTCCGCCCAATAGTAAAACTCTAACCTTTCAGCCCTCGCTGGTTTCACCCTTTTCAGCGGCTATTTGGCGTTCTTGTCGGATCAACGGCCCAGCACCACGTAGATGCGGCATGCGCCAAGACAGCCCGCCAGATGGGTTGCGCATGTAGTGTCCGCGCACCCAATGAGTCCGGCGGCGTATCGGATCTGCGTGTCGCCATGGATCACGAAGCCAAGGCCAAGGAAAACGCGGAAAAGCGCGACCTGATTGCCAAGGCGAAAGGCCGGTTCGTCTCTGTCACCTTCACCAAGAAGGACGGCACACCGCGCACCATGCGTGTGCAGCCTGCTACCCTGCGCCAAAACGTCAAAGGCGATGCAGCATCGAAAGCCGCCCGTACGGCCATTGAGACCCGCGCACGTCGCCACCCTCACTTGTTGGCGGTTTGGGACACTGAGGCACAGGCCCCGCGCTCTGTGAACCTTGCCACCGTATCCCGGATCGCCGCTGACGGGCACGTTCACCACTTCACTCAATAGGAGGGCCGTAGATGGCTACCCAAACCAAAATGACCCGCGACCAGATGCAATCCGAAGCCTTGGCTATTCAGAGTTTGCTAAATGCATCGATGGCGCTGCGTTCAGTCCCTGATCCTGACGATGAGACCATGACGCTTATCGAGATGGCACACGCCCGCGCAGTCAAGCTCAACATCGCTTTGGACAGCGCAAACGCCTACGTGAACGTCTGAACCACACCCGTGCCACCCTACCGGAGACCGCCCTTGATACGGGCGGTTTCGTCGCTCCAGTCAAATGGCCGCTCTGAGCCCAAAACCACAAATTCCGCGTGCCGCATGAATGACGCTTTGGAAGGTACCTGCTGCCAACATGCACTCGCTGCCAGCGGTGCCTCGGCAGAAAGACCGCACGAACCTCAGTTCAACCGTTTGGTCGCCCCGCCGCCACCAACATTCAGGCAGTCCGGACTGAAATAGAGCCCGCCGCTACTGAACTCCGACAGGATGCCCTGTTTGCCGTTCATCGTGTGGTAGTTCCAGTCCTTCAGGGATTGCTTCCCGGAATAGACCCGTTTTGTAGCGCCTCCGCCGCCCAGATTGTAGCAGGTTGGCGAATAATAGATGCCCCCGCCATTAAACCGCGTGATGACTCCACCCAGAGGACAGGCGATTATGTCTGTCACTCTCTGCCTGCCACCGTACACGCTGACGTAAGGTGCACCCCCTGCCGGATCGGGTGAATAGGCCAACTCGCCCCGTGTCATTTCGATCCGAACTTTCCCTCCCTGACAGTCGAGTGTCTTATACCGGCTGTAGCTCTGGGCATGGGCGGTACTTCCGGCAACAGTGAGCAAACCGGCAATGAAATATGTTGTATACGAATTGAGTAGCATGATGACGCACTCCATTTTGGGAAAGCTTGATTTTATCACATCTGGCCCGTTCGCTCAAAAGTTGCGCCTTTTCACGCGGGCGGCGTCTGGGCGAGGTGTAACCGAAGCTCTCATGAAACTTGGAAGTATCCACATTGCCTGAACATCGTGCCAGAAGCCGCGCCTGGCAGCGCACGGGTTATCGGAAAGCGGGCATCGGGAAGATTGAGTAGAATGGCGGCTCTGTCCGCAAAGAGGACATTGGCGTGTGTGTATCCTGCCGATGCTTCACTGAAAGCAGTGATACAGTCACCGTTTTATAACGGGGGATATTCGAAACGGTCGATGGTGCAGTGGATCAGAATTAACACAACACTGATCAGCGCGAGAATGTGATACAAAATGTGATACAGGAATTCATTGCGGAAATCGGTGGCCAGTGCGGTTTTCCTTCGAAAACAGTCTGTTATGCAGCATATTGAGATGGGATATGGTGCCCAGGAGAGGACTCGAACCTCCACGTCCATACGGACACTAGCACCTGAAGCTAGCGCGTCTACCAATTCCGCCACCTGGGCAGGTGTCGTGGAGGGGCGTTTAAGCCTACTGGCGGGGGGCGTCAACAGGATTCGGGAAGTTTTTTGAAAGTTTTTTGACCCATGCCTCAAACACTCCGGAAACCGACGGTTTTTTCCCGGATGCGCGGCGTTATTGCGCCTTGTTTGCCGGGGCTTTGGGCGGTAGATCGGATCAAGATCCATCAGCAGGAGCCCTCGCATGTCCAAACTGGTCACGATTTACGGCGGATCGGGATTTGTCGGTCGTTACATCGCACGTCGCATGGCGAACGAAGGATGGCGTGTGCGGGTCGCGGTACGCCGCCCGAACGAGGCGATGTTTGTCAAACCATATGGTGTGGTCGGTCAGGTCGAACCCATTCTGTGCAACATCCGCGATGATGCCTCGGTGGCTGCGGTGATGCACGGCGCGGACGCGGTGGTGAACTGCGTCGGAGTGTTGAACGAACTGGGCAAAAACGCATTTGACGCCGTGCAGGCCGAAGGGGCCGAGCGGATCGCGCGGATCGCCGCGGAACAGGGTGTTGCGCGGATGGTGCATATTTCGGCCATCGGGGCGGATGCCGAGGCCAACAGTGAATATTCCCGCACCAAGGCGCATGGCGAGGCTGGCGTGCTTTCGCATATGCCGAACGCCATAATCCTGCGACCCTCGGTCATTTTCGGGACCGAGGATCAGTTCTTTAACCGATTTGCAGGCATGACCCGCATGGGGCCGTTCCTGCCACTGGTCGGTGCGGACACCAAGTTTCAGCCGGTTTATGTAGATGATGTGGCCAAAGCCGCCGTTAAGGGCGTACTGGGTCAGGCTGAGGCCGGTATCTATGAGCTGGGCGGGCCCGAGGTGAAATCCTTCCGCGCATTGATGCAGCAGATGCTGGGCGTGATCCACCGCCGCCGTGTCATCATTGGCGTTCCGTTCTTTGTGGCTAAGGTTATGGCGGGCGTGCTGGATATCGCGAAATTCGTCAGCTTTCAGCTGTTCCCGAACCATATCCTAACTCGCGACCAGCTGAAGAACCTGCGCCGCGACAATGTGGTGTCCGAGGGGGCCAAGGGCTTTGACGATTTGGGTATCGAACCGGCCACGCTGGAATCGGTGTTGCCGGATTACCTGTGGAAGTTCCGCCCGGCCGGTCAGTATGACGACATCCAGAATTCGGCCGATAACCTGCGGACCTGATCAGCTGTAGGCGATCAACAGCAGAATTGCGCCCAGGATCACGCGATAGATCACGTAAGGCGTGAAGCTGACGCTTCGCAGCAGGCGCATCATCAGGGTCAGCGCCAGCAGGGCCGAGACAAAGGCGAAAAAGGCGGCAATCGCGCTGTCTTTGGCCAGCTGCGCATCCGCTTCACTGATCACATCCGCCGACAACAACACGCCCGAGGCCAGAATCGTCGGGATCGACATCAGCATCGCGATGCGTGCGCCATCTTCGCGGCTATATCCCAACTGCCGTGCGCCGGTGATGGTGATGCCTGACCGCGAGGTGCCCGGAATCAGCGCCAGAACCTGCCACAACCCCATGATCATGGCGTCGCGCAGGCCCCAATCGCTGGCCTGTTTGGTCTGCGGCCCTTTCTGGTCCATCCAATACAACACCAACCCGAAACCCAGCATGGTCCAGCCAATTACAGCCATTGAGCGCAACGACTGGCTAAGACCGGTTTTAAACAGGATGGCACCGACGATGACGGTGGGAATGGTTGCAATGATCAGTCCCATCGCAAGCCGGGCCTGCGGGGTATCGACCCGCCCGGTCAGTGCGCGCGGCAGGCCGGAGACGGCCTGTTTCACGTCGGACCAGAAGTACAGGATCACAGCGCCCAGAGTGCCCACATGCACGGCAACGTCGATGGTCAGCCCCTGATCGTCCAAACCGGTCAGGCTGGGCAGCAGGATTAGATGGCCCGACGATGAAATAGGCAAAAATTCGGTGATTCCCTGAATAATTGCCGCGAGAATCAGTTGAAAAAAACTCATTTAACCTGCCGTGCCGCCGTCACGTATTCTATGATGCAATGGGTATAAGTGTGGTGCCAAAAAGGAAAGCGCGGAAATAGGTCCGATTCGGTACTAAAAAACTGAATATTTTTCATCGATTTCGGTTTTTGGCTCAAAGTTTTTCAATTTAGGTCAGCATAATTGACTTTTCATCCGAAACCTTATCTCTTAAAGAAGTCCGACCAAGCCAATTCATGGAGTCTGACCCGTGGCCAAGCAACCGATGCTGAAATTTGTGCAGATCGACCGCGTCATGCCTGAAAAGCGTGCCGCCGATGCGCGCAAAGAAGATTTTGACGAAATCTATGCTGAATTCGCGTCGGCCAAGGCGGAAGAACAGGCCAGCCGCTGTAGTCAATGTGGTGTGCCCTATTGTCAGTCGCACTGCCCGCTGCACAACAACATCCCCGACTGGCTGCGCCTGACCGCGACCGGCCGTCTGGAAGAGGCCTATACGACCAGCCAGGCCACCAACACCTTCCCGGAAATCTGTGGTCGCATCTGCCCGCAGGACCGTCTGTGCGAAGGTAATTGTGTGATTGAACAATCCGGCCATGGCACCGTTACAATCGGCACCATCGAAAAATACATCACCGACACGGCCTGGGACAAAGGTTGGGTAAAGCCGGTTATCCCCGCGGCTGAGCGCAGCGAAAGCGTCGGCATCATCGGTGGCGGCCCCGGCGGTCTGGCTGCGGCGGATATGCTGCGCCAGGCTGGCATTCAGGTCACCGTTTATGACCGATATGACCGCGCGGGCGGTCTGCTGATGTACGGCATTCCGGGCTTCAAGCTGGAAAAAGACATCGTGCAGCGCCGCAATGACCTGCTGGCTGATGGCGGGGTCGAGTTCGTTCTGAACTGCGACGTGGACGCCGAAAAGTTTGCAGAAATCAACGCCAAGCATGACGCGGTGATTATTGCGACCGGTGTTTACAAGTCGCGCGACCTGTCCATGCCGGGCAGCGGTCTGAATGGCATCGAGAAAGCCATCGACTTCCTGACCGCATCGAACCGCAAAAGCTTTGGCGACGCCGTAGAGGATTTCGACAATGGGCGCCTGAATGCCGACGGTAAGAAAGTTGTCGTGATCGGCGGTGGTGACACGGCGATGGACTGCGTACGGACCTCGATCCGTCAGGGTGCGACCTCGGTCAAATGTCTGTATCGCCGTGACCGCGCCAACATGCCGGGCTCGCAGCGCGAAACGCAAAACGCCGAGGAAGAAGGCGTAGTGTTCGAATGGCTCAGCGCGCCCAAGGGCTTTACCGGGGACGACAAGGTCTCGGGCGTGATGGTGCAGAAGATGCGTTTGGGTCAGCCCGACGCCTCGGGCCGTCAGGCGCCTGAAGTGATCGAAGGTGCGGATTACGTCGAAGAGGCTGATCTGGTGATCAAGGCGCTGGGATTCGAGCCTGAAGACCTGCCCACCCTGTTTGGTCAGCCCGACCTGCCCGTGACCCGTTGGGGCACCGTAAAGGCCGCGTTCCAGACCGGCGAGACCGAGATGGAAGGCGTCTATGCCATTGGTGACATCGTACGCGGTGCCTCGCTGGTGGTCTGGGCGATACGTGACGGCCGCGACTGCGCCGATGCGATCATCGACCGGTTCAACGCCAAGGCTGCCATCGCAGCCGAGTAAACCAACGCCCAGCGACAGGAGGGTTCGAATGCCCGAATTGCAAGGCCAATGCATGTGTGGCGCGGTCACCGTGACCGCCACCCCGGCGAAGGACTCGCTGGGCGCATGTCATTGCGACCAATGCCGTCGCTGGACCAGCTCGATGCTGGTGACGTTTCAGGCCGAGCCCGGCTATGCCGCTTTGGGCCCGGTCAAAACCTATACCTCGTCCGAATGGGCCGAGCGTGCTTTTTGCGCCGAGTGTGGCTCGGCCCTTTGGTACCGGGTCACCGCGCCGGGCGAGATGCACGGACACACTGAAATGGCAGCGGGCCTGTTCGAAGACACAGGAAACCTGCTGCAACTGGAACTTTTTATCGACAAAAAGCCCGATGGGTACGCGTTCGCAGGTGAACGCAAGCAGATGACCAAAGCCGAGGTCGAAGCCATGTTTGCCCAGCCGGAAGAAGGAGACAGCCAATGACCAAATATGATGCCGATTGGGTGCGGGCCGAGGAAGCCAAGCGCAAATGGATGGCACAAAACGGTCTCTATTCCGAGGAAGAAGAGCATTCCTCCTGCGGGGTAGGCCTTGTTGTATCCGTTGACGGCAAGCCGTCGCGCAAGGTGGTGGATGCCGGGATCGACGCGCTCAAGGCGATCTGGCACCGGGGTGCTGTGGACGCCGATGGCAAGACCGGCGACGGCGCCGGTATCCATGTGCAGATCCCGGTTCCATTCTTCTATGATCAGATCCGTCGTACCGGGCACGAGCCTAATCTGGATGAGCTGATCGCAGTTGGTCAGGTCTTCCTGCCCCGCACCGATTTCGGCGCGCAGGAAAGCTGCCGGACCATCGTGGAAACCGAAGTTCTGCGCATGGGCTATTACATCTACGGCTGGCGCCACGTGCCGGTGGATGTCACCTGTCTGGGTGACAAGGCCAACGCGACCCGTCCCGAGATCGAGCAGATTCTGATCTCGAATTCCAAAGGCGTGGACGAAGAGACGTTTGAGCGCGAGCTGTATGTCATCCGTCGCCGTATCGAAAAGGCGGCCGCTGCTGCGGGCATTTCCGGTCTCTATCTGGCGTCGCTGTCTTGCCGTTCGATCATCTACAAGGGCATGATGCTGGCCGAGCAGGTTGCGGTGTTCTACCCCGACCTGATGGACGAACGCTTTGAATCGGCGTTTGCAATCTATCACCAGCGCTATTCCACCAACACCTTCCCGCAATGGTGGTTGGCGCAGCCGTTTCGCATGTTGGCGCATAACGGTGAGATCAACACGCTGAAAGGCAACATCAACTGGATGAAAAGCCATGAGATCCGCATGGCGTCGGGCACCTTTGGTGACTATGCCGAGGATATCAAGCCGATCATCGCAGGCGGTTCGTCGGATTCAGCCGCATTAGACTCGGTTTTCGAGGTTCTGGTGCGCGCAGGCCGGTCGGCCCCCATGGCGAAAACCATGCTGGTGCCGGAAAGCTGGTCCAAGCAGGCGGTCGAGCTGCCGCAGGCTTGGCGCGACATGTATTCCTACTGCAACTCGGTGATGGAGCCGTGGGACGGCCCCGCAGCGCTTGCCATGACCGATGGCCGCTGGGTCTGCGCCGGTCTGGACCGGAACGGCCTGCGTCCGATGCGCTATGTCGTGACTGGCGATGGCCTGGTCATCGCGGGGTCCGAGGCCGGTATGGT
This sequence comes from Ruegeria sp. CH8, assembly GCF_056536985.1. NCBI lineage: Bacteria > Pseudomonadati > Pseudomonadota > Alphaproteobacteria > Rhodobacterales > Roseobacteraceae > Ruegeria > Ruegeria sp. CH8. The sequence continues at coordinate 18,729 of NZ_JBQFQR010000030.1, forward strand.
GCCGATTGATGAGGCCAGCGTAACCGAAAAAGGCGCGTTGGGTCCGGGTCAGATGCTGGCCGTCGATATGAAAAAGGGCAAGCTCTACCGCGATACACAGATTAAGAACAAACTGGCCCGTGCGCTGCCCTTTGGCGAGTGGGTCGGCAAGATCAACGATTTGGACGTCACGTTGGCCGAAGTGGCCGAAGCGCCGATCTTTTCGGGTGAAGAGCTGCGCAAGCGTCAGATTGCGGCTGGCTATTCGATTGAGGAACTGGAACAGATTCTCGCGCCGATGGCCGAGGACGGTAAGGAATCGATTGCCTCGATGGGGGATGACACTCCGTCAGCGGTTCTGTCCAAGCAATACCGCCCGCTGAGCCATTTCTTCCGCCAGAACTTCAGCCAGGTGACCAACCCGCCGATCGACAGCTTGCGTGAATACCGCGTGATGTCGCTGAAAACGCGATTCGGTAACCTGAAAAACGTGCTGGACGAAGACAGCAGCCAGACCGAAATCATCGTGCTGGAAAGCCCCTTTGTCGGCAACGCGCAGTGGGACAAACTAGTCGAAAACTTCGGCTCTCCGCTGGCTGAGATTGACTGTAGCTTTGAGCCCGGCCGAGGTGCACTAAGCGCCGCTTTGTCCCGTGTTAGAGCCGAAGCAGAAGAGGCCGTGCGTTCGGGCGCTGGGCATCTGGTGCTGTCCGACGTGAACTCGGGCGAGGGTCGCGTAGCGATGCCGATGATCCTGGCGACCAGCGCGGTTCACTCGCATCTGACCCGCCAGGGGCTGCGGACCTTCTGCTCATTGAACGTGCGCTCGGCCGAATGTGTCGACCCGCATTACTTTGCCGTGCTGATCGGCTGTGGCGCGACAGTTGTGAACGCCTATCTGGCCGAGGATTCGCTGGCCGACCGCATTGGTCGCGGCCTGTTGGATGGAACCCTGACCGAAAACGTGGCTCGTTTCCGCGAGGCCATCGATCAGGGTCTGCTGAAGATTATGGCCAAGATGGGCATCTCGGTGATCTCGTCTTATCGCGGCGGTCTGAACTTTGAGGCCGTCGGCCTCAGCCGTGCCATGGTTGCTGAATACTTCCCGGGCATGACCAGCCGGATTTCCGGTATCGGTGTCACCGGTATTCAGACCAAGGCCGAGGAAATCCACGCTAAAGCCTGGACCAGCGGTCTGGACGTGCTGCCCATCGGTGGTTTCTACAAAGCGCGCAAATCGGGTGAGACGCACGCGTGGGAAGCGACCTCGATGCATATGATGCAGATGGCCTGCAACCGCGCCTCGTACGAGCTGTGGAAGCAGTATTCGGCCAAGATGCAGTCGAACCCGCCGATCCACCTGCGCGACCTGATGGATTTCAAACCGCTGGGCAAGCCAGTGCCGATTGAAGAGGTCGAATCGATCACCTCGATCCGCAAGCGGTTCGTGACCCCGGGCATGTCGCTGGGCGCGTTGAGTCCCGAGGCGCATAAGACGTTGAACGTGGCGATGAACCGTATCGGCGCGAAATCCGACTCGGGTGAAGGTGGTGAAGATCCGGCGCATTTCGTGCCGGAACCCAATGGCGACAACCCGTCTGCCAAGATCAAACAGGTGGCCTCGGGCCGGTTCGGTGTGACCGCCGAATACCTGAACCAGTGTGAAGAGCTTGAGATCAAGGTCGCCCAAGGTGCGAAACCCGGTGAGGGTGGTCAGCTGCCGGGCATGAAGGTCACCGACCTGATTGCGCGCCTGCGTCACTCGACCAAGGGTGTTACGCTGATCTCACCGCCGCCGCACCACGACATCTACTCGATCGAAGACCTTGCGCAGCTGATCTATGACCTGAAACAGATCAACCCGCGCTGCAAGGTGACTGTGAAACTGGTGGCGTCCTCGGGCGTTGGCACGATTGCCGCCGGTGTGGCCAAAGCAAAAGCGGATATCATCCTGATTTCGGGTCACAATGGTGGCACGGGTGCCTCGCCCGCGACCTCGATCAAATATGCTGGTCTTCCGTGGGAGATGGGCCTGACCGAGGCGCATCAGGTTCTGGCGATGAACAACCTGCGCGACCGTGTGACCCTGCGGACCGATGGTGGCCTGCGCACCGGTCGTGACATTGTCATGGCCGCGATGATGGGGGCCGAGGAATACGGTATCGGCACCGCCGCGCTGATTGCGATGGGCTGTATCATGGTGCGTCAGTGCCAGTCGAACACCTGCCCGGTTGGCGTGTGTACGCAAGACGAGGACCTGCGCGCCAAGTTCACCGGCAACGCGGACAAGGTCGTCAACCTGATCACCTTCTACGCGCAGGAAGTGCGCGAGTTGCTGGCTAGCCTCGGCGCGCGTTCGATTGATGAGATCATCGGCCGGGCCGATCTGTTGGCGCAGGTCAGCCGTGGGTCCGCGCATCTGGATGATCTGGACCTGAACCCGCTGTTGATCACCGTCGATGGTGCTCAGGACATCGTTTATAACCGCGACAAGGATCGCAACGTGGTGCCGGATACTCTGGATGCCGAGATCGTGCGTGATGCGGCGCGGTTCCTTAAGGATGGCGAAAAGATGCAGCTGTCCTACGCGGTGCAGAACACGCACCGGACCGTAGGCACCCGCGTTTCCAGCCACATCGTGCAGAATTTCGGGATGCGGAACACATTCCAGTCCGATCACCTGCATGTGAAACTGCAAGGGTCGGCCGGTCAGTCGCTGGGGGCTTTTGCCGCGCCGGGTCTGAAACTGGAGGTGTCAGGTGATGCCAATGACTATGTTGGCAAGGGCCTGTCGGGCGGCATGATTGTCGTTCGTCCGCCGCAGGTCAGCCCGCTGAAGGCGGATGACAACACCATCATCGGCAACACAGTCCTGTACGGCGCCACCGATGGCTACCTGTTCGCCGCCGGCCGCGCAGGTGAGCGGTTCGCGGTGCGCAACTCGGGCGCCACGGTGGTGATCGAGGGCTGTGGTTCCAACGGCTGTGAATACATGACCGGCGGTGTTGCGGTGATCCTGGGTGATATTGGTGCCAACTTTGGCGCGGGCATGACGGGCGGTATGGCTTATCTGTACGACCCCGAAGGCAAGGCCGAAAAGCTGATGAACATGGAAACGCTGGTGACCTGCCCGGTGGCCGTCGACCATTGGGAAGAGCAGCTGAAATCGCTGATCGAAACCCATCAGGTTGAAACCTTTAGCCGCAAGGCAGCCGACATTCTGCAGCACTGGGATGTTGAAAAAGCCAACTTCCTGCAGGTCTGCCCGAAAGAGATGCTGAACAAGCTCAGCCATCCTCTGACCAACGAGGTTGAGGCGGTTCCAGCGGAATAAGCCGGTATCAGACCCTGAACAAGAAAACCCGCGTGTCTCAGAAAACACGCGGGTTTTATCATTTTTAGCTGATTTCTTCGCATTTATTGCACTTTTGCGCGGATCACGCCTAGCTATGGCCATAGTTTCTTCGGGATATGCAGCCATACTGCATCCCAATGTAATGAGTTGGCAGGAGCAGGCACATGCCCACGACCTATACAGATCAGTTCTTTATTCTGGATCCGGCGAACCCCGGCGCAAATGGTACGGTTCCGGGTTCGGCGCTGTCATTTCAGAAGCTCGACATCGTTGATTTCAACGACGATGACCTGATCGATCGGCTTGATCCTCCGGTTGGCCCGCCGGGCGACACCGTTGACGGCGTTGATATCACGTCTTCGTTTTTCAACGATATGGTGACAATCGAATTGGCGAACGGGACAGAGGTTACCTATACCGGCGTCACCTTCTATCTGGCCGACGGGCGTGAGGTTTTCACGCCAACCGATGGGCAGGTTCTGCAAAACGGCACATTCGTCAGTTCATCCGTCACGGATTTCAGCGATACCGGAGATTCCTTTGGTTCGGTTAATATCGCCAACGATGATCTTGGTCCTCCCTGCTTCACGCCCGGTACGTTGATCGACACACCGGACGGGCCGCGTCGGGTCGAAGAGTTGCAACCAGGAGATCTGATCACAACCACCGACAATGGTCCGCAATCCTTGCTGTGGGTGGGCCGGACCAAAGTCAGGGCACAGGGCAAACTGGCCCCAATCCGTTTCGAGGCTGGGGTTTTGGGGCTGGATCGCCCTCTGACCGTGTCACCTCAGCACCGGATGCTGGTGGCGGATTGGCGGGCGCCTTACCACTTTGGTCATTCCGAGGTTCTGATCGCCGCCCATTGTCTGGTCAACGGTGAAACGGTCACACGCGTTGAAGGAGACGAGGTCGAGTACATCCATCTGTTGTTTGCTCGTCATGAGATTGTCATTGCCAACGGGGCAAAAAGTGAAAGCTATTATCCCGGACATGCGATTTCCCAAGCTGATCGGGATACGCAGGCCGAGATATTCCGGCTTTTTCCCGAACTGTGCAGGCGCAACCCTGTAATGCCGGAGACCGCACGACCCGTCATCCGCCCGCGCGAGGCTCGGGCACTGGCGATATAAATCGTTTTAAACCCCGGCGCCGCGTCGTATAGCAAGCACATGGCACAAAAAGCAGCGCGCAAATCGAGCAGTAAGAAAAGCAAAGCGTCAAAGACAAAGAAACCAACCAAATTGCGGATTCGCCGTTGGGTGACTCGGGCTGTGTTGGGAACGGTTGTCTTTGTGGTCGGGCTGGTGGCGCTGTTTTCTGTAGTGAACCCGCCGGTAACACATACGATCTGGTCCGAATGGCGCCGGCTGGGCAAAGTCGAGCGGGATTGGGTTCCGATCGAAGAGATATCTCCCGTTATGGCGCGTTCGGTCGTGGCGGCCGAGGATGCCAATTTCTGCCTGCATTGGGGTTTCGACGTCGAAGCGATCCGCGACGCGCTGGAGGATGGTGGTTCGCGTGGGGCGTCGACCATTACGCAGCAGGTGGTGAAGAATGTCTTCCTGTGGCAGGGCCGCAGTTGGGTGCGCAAAGCGCTGGAAACCTCGATCACGCCGGTTGTCGAGATTTTCTGGAGCAAGCAACGTATTCTTGAGGTTTATCTAAACGTAGCCGAAACCGGGCAGGGCGTGTTTGGGGTCGAGGCCGCAGCGCGAAGCAATTTCAACGTGCCCGCTGCTCGACTGAGCCCGGTGCAGGCCGCGCGCATCGCAGCGATCTTGCCCTCGCCCCGCAACCGGTCGGTCACCGATCCTTCGGTTTGGACGCGCCGAAGGGCTGCGTCGATTTTGGACGGGGCGGCCACCATCCGCGCAGATGGTCGCGCGGATTGTTTCGAGGATTGAAACCCATCGCCCCTCAAGGCTAAATCTGGGGGGTATTCACTGGTTCGATTGGAAGCCCATGGCGCGTCTGTTTCACGTTCCCCTGTCCCCGTATTGCCGCAAGGTTCGCCTGTCTCTGGCGGAAAAGAAGATCGAGGTCGAACTGGTCGAAGAGCGATACTGGGAAAAAGACCCGGATTTCCTGCGCCGCAATCCGGCCGGTAAAGTGCCGGTTTTGCGGTTGGACGGGCAGATCATGTCGGAAAGCGCAGCGATTTGTGAATATATCGAGGAAACGCGACCTGAGCCCCCTCTGATGCCGAAAACGCCTGAGGCCCGTTACGAGATGCGTCGTTTGGTGGGCTGGTTCGATGACAAGTTCCACCACGAGGTGACCTCGAAACTCTTGTATGAGCGGGTGAACAAGAAGGTCACCGGTGAGGGCTATCCGGACAGCAAGAACGTCAAGGAAGGCGCCCGCGCGATCAAATACCATCTGGATTACATGGCGTGGCTGCTGGATCATCGGCGCTGGCTGGCGGGGGACCAGATGACTTTGGCGGATTTTGCAGCTGCGGCGCATCTGTCGGCGCTGGATTATATCTCGGACGTGGATTGGAATCGGTCTGCCGCGGTTAAGGACTGGTACGCCAAGATCAAATCGCGGCCAGCGTTTCGATCGATATTGGCGGATCAGGTGCCGGGGTTCCGGCCGCCCGCTCATTACGCCGATCTGGATTTCTGATAGGGTGGCAAAGAGGGCTGTCTGTCCCCGGACCCCCAAGGATATTTGTAGCCAGATGAAGATCGGAGAGGGTTTAAAAGACAAGCTGGTGGCGCAGGCGCTGAGCGAAGGGTTTGTATCTTGTCGTGTGTGCCGACCTTGGGATGTGCCAGAGGTTCCATCCCGGTTGGAGGCGTTCCTGCAGGCCGGATACCATGGGCAGATGGCGTGGATGGCCGAGCGGACCCATTGGCGCGGTGATCCGGCGGCGTTGTGGCCCGAGGCGCGGTCGGTGATCATGCTGGCCGAAAGTTATGCACCGGATCATGACCCGACCGAAGTGCTGAATCACCCGGACAAGGCGGCGATCTCGGTCTATGCGCAGAACAAGGACTATCATGATCTGGTCAAGAAACGGCTGAAGCGTCTGGCCCGTTGGCTGATTGCCGAGGCCGGGGGTGAGGTGAAGGTCTTTGTCGATACGGCTCCGGTGCCGGAAAAGGCTTTGGGCCATGCTTCCGGGCTGGGTTGGCAGGGTAAACACACCAATCTGGTTAGCCGGGATTGGGGAAATTGGGCCTTTATAGGGTCTGTTTTCACCACTTTGGATCTGCAATCAGACATGGCCGAGGTGGATCATTGCGGATCGTGCCGTGCCTGTCTGGATGCCTGTCCGACGGATGCTTTTCCAGCGCCTTACCAGCTGGATGCAACGCGCTGTATCTCCTACCTGACCATCGAACACAAAGGCCCGGTGGACGAGGAACTGCGCGCCAAGCTCGGCAACCGGATTTACGGCTGCGACGATTGCCTGGCGGCCTGCCCTTGGAACAAGTTTGCGGTTGCCGCCAGCGATATGCGCTATGCCGCCCGGGAGGATCTGAAAGCGCCTGCCTTGGCGGACCTGGCGGCGCTGGATGACGCAGCGTTTCGTGCGAAGTTTTCCGGATCGCCGATCAAACGCATCGGGCGGGATCGATTTGTGCGCAATGTGCTTTATGCCGTCGGTAACTCGGGCAGGGCCGAGTTGCGGTCGGTTGCGCAGGGGTTGACGGAAGATCGGGACCCCACAGTTGCCGACGCCGCGCGCTGGGCGGTGCAACGATTGCCATAAGTGCCGCAAACAGGCTGGACGTGTCGGTCCAAACCGCTAAACCCATCCGCAGCGAACAGAAAGGAGATCCCGATGGCGTTGGCTTTGGGGGTGGATACGGGCGGAACCTATACCGATGCCGTGCTGGTCCGGGATGAGCGTGAGGTGATCGCCTCGGCCAAGTCTCTGACCACGCGGGCCGATCTGGCGATTGGTGTGGGCAAGGCGATTCAGGCGGTTCTGGATGCGGCGCAGGTGGCTCCGGATCAGATTTCGATGGCGTCGCTGTCGACCACATTGGCGACGAACGCGCTGGTCGAAGGGCAGGGTGGGCGCGTGGCGCTGATCTATATCGGCTTCAAGGACGGTGATCTGGACAAGCACGGGCTGCGGGACGCATTGAAGGGTGATCCGGCCCTGGTGGTTGCGGGCGGTCACACTCATGCCGGAGGCGAAGCTGCGCCGTTGGATTTGGCGGCGCTTGAGGCATTTATAGATTCTCATAAAGGCATTTCGGGCTTTGCCGTTGCTGCCCAGTTCGCCACACGGAACCCCGCGCATGAGCTTGAGGCGGCGCGGATTATCGCCGAACGAACCGGTGCCCCGGTTACATGTTCGCATCACCTGTCGGCTAAGCTGAACGGTCCGAAACGGGCGGTAACCGCCGTGCTGAATGCGCGTCTGATCGGGATGATAGACAGGTTGATCGGGCGGGCGCAGGACCGGTTGCTGGAATTGGGCATCACTGCACCGATGATGGTTGTGCGGGGCGACGGTGCCCTGATGAGCGCAGAACAGGCGCGCGAACGACCGATTGAAACGATACTCAGTGGCCCGGCAGCGTCGATTGTTGGGGCAAGTTGGCTGACGGGAACCGAGAACGCATTGGTCTCGGATATCGGCGGGACCACCACCGATGTGGCGTTGATCCGCGACGGCAAGCCCGCGATTGATCCCGCTGGCGCGCAGGTTGGCGGGTTCCGCACTATGGTTGAGGCGGTCGCTATGCGCACTCATGGTCTGGGCGGCGACAGTCAGGTGCATGTGATGACCGAAGGGCTGGGCGGCGGCGTGTTTCTGGGGCCGCGTCGGGTGCTGCCGGTCTCGTTGATTGCGTCTGAAGCGCCCGAGGCCGTTCATGCCGTGTTGGACGCGCAATTGCGTGCAACGACGGTGGGCGAACACGATACGAGGTTTGCGCGGCGCGTTCCCGGCATTCATGCCGAAGGCTTGGGCGCGCGGGAAGAGGCCCTGCTGGAGCGGTTGGGCGACAAGGTTCTGCCGCTCAGCGGGTTGCTGCGGACCCGGATGGAAAACGGAGCCTTGGCGCGGTTGGTGGATCGCGGGATCGTACAGGTTTCGGGCGTGACGCCATCGGATGCCAGCCATGTTCTGGGTCGTTTGGACGCCTGGGATGCGGATGCGGCGCATAAGGCGCTTGAACTGATCGCGCGCAAACGGATTGGAACCGGGGACAGGCTGGCCAAGACGCCCGAGGAATTGGCGCAGATCATCGTGGATCAACTGACTGAACAAACCACTTTGACCTTGTTAGAGACTGCTTTTGCGGAAGAGGCCGAGGCTTTTGGCGTGCCATCAGCCGAGCTGGCGCGCCATGTCCTGACGCAAAAAGGCCTGTCCGGCCATCGCGGCCTTTTGGCACTGGATACCACTTTGAACGTGGATGTGGTGGGCCTCGGGGCGTCGGCGCCCAGCTATTATCCGGCGGTCGGCGAGCGTCTGCGCTGTCGCATGATCCTGCCGGAACATGCGGGTGTGGCCAATGCCATCGGTGCCGTGGTGGGCCGCCTGACCCTACGCAGAACCGGCACGGTCACGTCTCCGTCCGAAGGCCGGTTTCGGGTTCATCTTGAAGACGGCCCGCAAGACTTCAACGAATCCGACGCGGCGCTGGCACTGTTGGAATCGGTGCTGCGGTCCGAGGCAGAGGGCGCCGTGCGTCAGGCCGGGGCCGAGGATATCCGGGTCGTGGTTGACCGGGATATCCGAACCGCCCGGATCGAGGCGAAGGACGTGTTTGTCGAGGCCATGATCACCGTCGAGGCCAGTGGCCGCCCACGGGTGGCGACGGGATAGCCCCCGCAGGGGCTCCCTTTATTCAGCCGCGTCGCGTTTCGGCAGCACCCAATCGGGGCGCGGGAAGTGGCAGGTATAGCCGTTCGGGATACGCTCGAGGTAGTCCTGATGCTCGGGCTCGGCTTCCCAGAAGTCACCTGCGGGTTCGACCTCGGTCACCACTTTGCCAGGCCAGATGCCGCTGGCATTCACATCGGCAATCGTATCTTCAGCCACCTTTTTCTGAGCGTCATCTAAATAGTAGATGGCCGACCGGTAGCTCATGCCGCGATCATTGCCCTGACGGTTCAGCGTGGTCGGGTCGTGGATCTGAAAGAAGAACTCCAACAGATCGCGATAGGTGATCTGCGACGGGTCAAAGAAAATCTCGATCCCTTCGGCATGGGTGCCGTGGTTGCGATAGGTGGCGTTGGGCACGTCCCCGCCGGTGTATCCGACGCGAGTGCGGGATACGCCCGGTAGTTTGCGGATCAGGTCCTGCATCCCCCAGAAACAGCCCCCCGCCAATACGGCGCGTTCATCGGTCATTGGATATCCTCCACATGGATCAGGTATTCGCCATAGCCTTCGGCCTCCATCTCGTCCCGATGGATGAACCGCAGCGCGGCAGAGTTGATGCAATAGCGCAGCCCGCCATGTTCCCGTGGACCATCCGGGAAAACATGCCCCAGATGGCTGTCGCCGTGTTTCGAGCGAACCTCGGTGCGGATCATACCATGGGTAGCGTCGTGAAACTCTTCCACATGCTCATGAGTGATCGGTTTGGTGAAACTGGGCCAGCCGCAGCCGGATTCGTATTTATGGGTCGAGGCGAACAGCGGCTCGCCCGAGACGATGTCCACGTAAATCCCCGGCTCCTTGTTGCCCAAATATTTGCCGGTGCCCGGACGCTCGGTTCCGCTGCGTTGGGTAACGTGAAACTCTTCGGGGGACAGGGCGGCGATGGCCTCGGGGTCTTTGGTATAACGGGTCATGGCTCCTCCGGTCGGTTTTCTTGTGGCATAATCTGGGGGCAGGGGCGGGGAAATCAAAGCCCTATTTCAGCGGCCTCGCGCGTTCGTGCGGGTGATCTGCCGCCGAGTTTGATACGTAATGTAGGTAAAGGGAGGCCAAATCATGCTCAGAATGTTTGCTTTGACGGTTTTGATCCTGCTCGGTCGTGCGGTGCAGGCGGCACCCTTGGCAGGCGAGTTTGCGTCGATTGACGGCGGCACTTTGTCGATCGAAGACTGGAGGGGGCAGCCGGTTCTGGTGGTGAACACCGCCTCGCACTGCGGCTTCACCGGGCAATATGCGGCCCTGCAAAAGGTACATGAGGCCTATTCGGATCAGGGCCTTGTGGTTCTGGCGGTGCCATCGGATTCGTTCAACCAAGAGTTGGGCTCGGCCAATGAGGTCAAGGAGTTCTGCGAGATGAACTATGGCCTCACCCTGCCGATGACGGATATCACCCCGGTTAAAGGTGCCGATGCGCATCCGTTCTACAAGGCGGTGGCGGCGCAGACGGGGTTTGAGCCCCGGTGGAATTTCAACAAGATTCTTCTGGACCCCAATGGTGAGGTTGTTGCCACCTATGGCGCGAACACGAAGCCGGATGCGCCCAAGCTGCTGCGTCAGGTCGAGGCCTTGCTGCCCTGAGCAGGCTGTCGCGCCAGTTGAACCGCGAGTATGCCGAGTGTGGTGATCCCGACCCCCACCGCGTCCAACGGGCCCAATTTCTCACCCAGCAGGATGGCGGCAATGGAGACGCCAAAGACGGGGTTGAGGAAATGGAAGGTCGCCGCGCGGGTGGCGCCGATCCGGTCCAGCAGCAGCACCCAGATCAGTGTTGCCAGAAGGCCGGGGAAAAGGGTTGTGTAGGTGAAGGCCAGCGCCAGCGGCACGGTCGGGTGGATGTAAATCGTCTCAAACACCGGTGCCGCGACGAACAGAACGGCAGATCCCACCAACATCTGCAGCCCGACCACCATCATGAAGTTGCCGCCCGAGGTGGCGCCGCGAATGGACAGCGTGGCAAAGGTCAGCGCCAGGGCGCCCAGACAACACAGGGCCACGCCAAACATATCCACACCGCCACCGATCCGCGTGCTCATGATCAGGGCTACACCTGCAAAGCCCGCAAACAGGCCCAGCACCGCAATCGGTCGCAGTTTTTCACCCATAAACACCCAACCCGCCAACGCCACCAGCAACGGCATGGTCGAGGCGATAATGGCGGCAAGGGAGGCTTCAACCGTTTGCATCGCATAGAAGTTCAGACCCAAATAAAGGGCATTCTGGCAAATTCCGAACAGAATCGTCGCCCGCCACTGGGGTCGGGTCAGGTTCCAGCTTTGGCCCATGGCACGGGCAATGGCGACGCCCAGCAGGCCCGAGATCAGGAACCGCAAGGCCAGCGAAAACAGCGGTGATGCGTCCGCAACGATGATCCGGGCCGAGGTGAAGGCCGACGACCAGATGAACGCAAATGTCAGCCCCATGGCAATGGCGCGAAGATCCATTCCGGTCCCCCTTATAACTTTCGCGCACTGTTGATCGAATTCGCACTCGCCGCAAGATGCGCCCCTTTTTGCGTCAAAAAAGGCACATCCGGCCTGCTACCTTACCGTTAAGGTCGTTTTTATTGATTGACTGACCAATAAAAGATAACAGCAGCCGCATCCGAAATATCATGGGAGGCGTTTTGGTGCTTCTGGAATACATCTTGTCGTTTGGCGTCCTGCTGGCCCTGGGCCTGGTCGCTTTCTTTGTGGTGAAGTGGTGGAACCTGCGCTGTGTCGGCGTTACCCCCGTCCATCTGTTCACTTTCATTGCGATCCTGTTCACATCCGGTCTGGATGTGGGCCTGATCATGTTCCCGTTGACCGAGTTCGGTGGTTATGCCGAAGAACCCGCATACGCCTTTGCCAATCCGCTTGCCATCGAGTTTGGCTTTTGGGGTTTTCTGATCTGGGCGTTCTACTTCCTGACGGCGTTCTATTTCTGTGTGATCGAGCCCCGCGTAAAGTTCTTTGAGATCCCGCTGGTCAAACTGGTCAACAACGTGGTCATCATCGGCACCTGCGCCTTCACCGCCAGCCTGTTCCTTATTTACCTGCCGGGTTACCTGCCCGAAGTGGGCGACGGTGAATCCGTAGTCGGCACCTTCTACATCATCGTCTTCGTCGTCATTCTGGCTGCGGCCTATTCGTCGACCGACCTGAAATACGTGCGCATCCTCTCGGTGGGCTCGACCTTCCTGTTCCTGGCGCTGATCCTTGGCATGTGGGCCGCAGCCGGTATGGGTGTGACCGGGTTCATGGAAACCGGCAGTAACATCGGTGCCTACTTCGCGAACATCCACAAGTTCGTCCTGCCGCTGACCGACTATCACGCCTTCTACCTGTTCTGGTGGTTCGCGTGGTCGATCATGATCGGCCAGTTCACCTCGCGCTTTGTTGGTGGCCTGACCACGTGGCAGCTGCTGGCGGCACTGCTGATCTTCCCATCGATCCCGCTGGGTATCTGGTTCACCGTTCTATACTACTACCATTTGAACGGTATCGAGACCGCAGGCCTCATCAACATCGCGATGGTGATCGTGGGTGTGACCTTCGTTATCAACTCGCTGGACTCGCTGATCCGCCTGTACACCGACAACCTGAACATGACAGTTCAGCGGTTCGGCAAGGCCCCCTACGTGGCTGGCAACGTTGCGCTGCTGTTCGTCCTGACCTTGCTGTTCCAAAGCCAGTGGCTGCAAATCCAGTGGATCGGAGCCGTGGTCGTCGGTCTGTATCTGGCCTGTGTGGTCTATATCCTGATCGCCAAGCGCAAAGAGGTGCTGAGCATCGACTCGATGCCGGAGGACCGCGATCTGGACTTCCATAAGGTTGAAACGGTTCACTGATCTGTTTCGAAACCGCAATCTGAAAACGGGCGCCCATCGTGGCGCCCGTTTTTCGTTTCGACTTAGAGTTGGAATTGGTCCCTGTTGAGCTAGATTTTTCACAAAACGGATGAGGCCATTAATGCTGGAAGAAAAACGCAAAGATTTGGATTCGGAAAAACAGAAGAAACTGCTGTTTCGGCTTGTAGACGAATTCAGCCGGTCTTCGCCGGATTTGTACTATCGCTCGACCAGCGAAATTGCCGTGTATCTTGAGGCTTACATTCGCAAGGGGGCAAAACTGTCTGCTGATGACAGGGCTTTGTTGACCCGCCTCAGCCGTCGTGATCTGGAAGTGCTGCTAAGCCTGCACTGAGCCAAAGAAAAAGGGCCCCCAACCGGCGGCCCTTGATCATGTTGCGGTGAAAGCTGAAATCAGCCGTTCACGCTGTCCTTCAGTGCCTTCGCGATGGTCATCTTGACCACTTTGTCGGCCTCTTTCTTGAACTGCTCGCCGGTGGCGGGGTTGCGCACCATGCGCTCGGGGCGTTCGCGGCAGTAGATTTTGCCAACGCCGGGCAGGGTCACCGCACCGCCAGCCGAAACTTCGCGGGTGATCAGGCCGGTCATGGCCTCCAGCGCAGCGTTTGCGGCTTTCTTGTCAGTCCCCATCTCCTCAGCGAGAGCAGCAACCAGCTGAGTCTTTGTCATAGGCTTTGCCATTTCTTGGTCTCCTTAACGTGCCCGATAAATAGGGCCTCACCGCGTAACTGTAACGGGATATTGTGGACGAACACAACGAATAGTAGCGCGGAAAACCCTAAAAATATGGGGAAAACGTTGCTTTTTTGCTTCAGAGAAAGGCCGTTTCGTCGAAGGAACGCAATTTCCGGCTGTGCAGGCGCTCTAATGGCATTCCGCGCAGATGCTCCATCGCACGTATTCCGATTGCCAGATGACGGCTGACCTGAGTGGTATAGAACGCCGAAGCCATGCCGGGAAGCTTTAATTCCCCGTGCAGCGGTTTGTCGGAGACACACAGCAAAGTGCCGTAAGGAACCCTGAAGCGATAGCCATTAGCGGCGATTGTGGCGCTCTCCATATCCAACGCAATCGCCCGGGATTGGCTGAGGCGCTGCACCGGGCCGGACTGGTCGCGCAATTCCCAGTTGCGGTTGTCCACCGACGCGACGGTGCCGGTGCGCATGATCCTTTTCAGTTCATAACCTTCCAGTTCGGTGACCTCGGCCACCGCCTGTTCCAAAGCGACCTGAATCTCGGCCAGCGGCGGGATTGGCACCCAAACCGGCAGGTCATCGTCCAGCACCTTGTCCTCGCGCAGATAGGCGTGGGCCAGCACGAAATCCCCCAATGCCTGCGTATTCCGCAACCCGGCGCAATGGCCGACCATCAGCCAGGCGTGCGGGCGCAGAACGGCAATATGGTCCGTGGCCGTTTTTGCGTTCGACGGCCCGACGCCGATATTAACCAATGTGATCCCGGCCCCATCCGCGCGTTTAAGGTGGTAGGTCGGCATCTGGGGCAGTTTCAGAGGCTGCTCCAGTACACCGTCTGGCGTCGTGATCTCGACATTTCCGGTTGAGACAAAGCTGGTATAGCCGCTGTTTGGGTTAGCGAGCTGCTCACGCGCGTAGCTCTCGAACTCCGAGACATAGAACTGATAGTTGGTGAACAGAACGTGGTTCTGGAAATGGTCGGGGTCGGTTGCCGTGTAGTGCGAAAGTCGTGCCAGCGAGTAGTCCACCCGCTGTGCAGTGAACAGGGACAGCGGGCCGGTCTCATCCTCGGTGTCATACACTCCGTTCACGATGTCATCATTGGTGGTGGTCAGGTCCGGCACATCGAACACATCGCGCAGGGTGAATCCGGCGGCCCCCTGATGTGGCACCACCAGATTTGGGTTGTTGGCTACCGCGAAATGCACCGGGATTGGAGTGTCGGACGCCTGAATCGTCACCGGCTGATCATGGTTCCTGATCAGCAGGGCGATCTGTTGCGTCAGGTAGGATCGGAACAGATCGGGCCGCGTGACAGTGGTCACATGGGTGCCGGGCTCGGACACGTGGCCAAAGCTCAAGCGGCTATCGACCTGCGCATAGGAAGAGGTCTTGATGCGGATTTCCGGATAAAACGCCCGATAACGTTCGGCCGGTACGCCCTGTTCCATCGCTTTGGCAAAGCTGTCGCACAGGAACTGGGTCGCCTTCTCGTACAGCTCTTCCAGGCGGGCCACGGCGGCGGCGGGGTCAGTGAATTTCTCGGGCGTCGGGACGTCAGGTGTTTTTATTATTGTCATGCAAGAGGTTCCAGAAGGTCGATCTTTTCAAATGTGCGCACATCCACCAGCCCCAGATCCGAGATCCGCAATTCGGGGATCACAACCAAAGCCAGCAGTGAGTGCTGCATGTATGCGTTGTTCAGCTGACAGCCGCAGGCCTGCATTGCCTCGACCATCTTGTCCGCTTTGGCGGCAACGTCAGCGGCAGGGCTGTCGGACATCAGGCCAGCGATGGGCAGTTCCACCAGCGCCAGTTCCTCTCCATCGCGGAACAGGGTGATGCCACCGCCGACCTTAGCCAAGCGGTTCGCGGCCAGCGCCATCTGCTCCCGGTCGGTGCCGACCACGATCATATGGTGGCTGTCATGCGCCACGGTCGAGGCCATCGCCATCTTGCCCTGATAGCCAAAGCCCGAGACAAAGGCGTTGGTCACCCCGCCGGTCGCGCGATGGCGTTCGACCAGAGCGATCTGGCAGACGTCACCTTCACCCTCAACCAGCCCGCCGATGATCGGCAATTCCGCCTTCAGCGCCTTGGTCGGGGCCTGATTTTCGACCACACCGATGACATTGGCCTGCACCCGGTTGGCGCCAGCTGGGGCTTTGATTTCGAAATCCGCATCGGTCAACGCATGACCCAGATGCACGGTGTTTCGGGCGGTGTCTGGCCAGTTCAGATGTGGGCAGTCGACGGTGATCGCCCCATTCTCTGCCACCACCTGACCTCGGGCGATAACCAGTTCGATGGGCAACTCCGTCAGGTCCGAACTGAGTATAACATCCGCCCGCCGTCCCGGCGTGATCGAGCCGATCTCACGCTCCAGCCCGAAATGGGTTGCGGTGTTGATCGTCGCCATCTGCAGTGCGATCAGCGGATCGCATCCGCAGGCAATCGCGTGGCGCACCACCCGATTCATGTGGCCCTCATTGACCAGTGTGCCAGAATGGCAGTCATCCGTGCACAGGATAAAGTTTCGCGGATCCAGCCCCTTTTCGGTAACGGCGGTGATCTGGCTTTCCACGTCATACCAGGCCGACCCCAGCCGCATCATCGACCGCATTCCCTGCCGGACACGCGCAATCGCATCTGCCTCGCAGGTACCTTCATGATCATCCGCCGGGCCGCCCGCGACATAGGCCGCGAAATCAGGCCCCAAATCCGGCGAGGCATAATGCCCGCCCACCGTCTTGCCCGCCCGCTGAGTCGCCGCGATCTCTGCCAGCATCTTAGGATCACCATGGATCACGCCAGGGAAATTCATCATCTCGCCCAGCCCGATGATACCGGGCCAATTCATTGCTTCGGCCACGTCTTCGGGGGTGATCTCATACCCCGTCGTTTCCAACCCCGGCGCGGACGGCGCGCAGGACGGCATCTGGGTGAAGATGTTAACCGGCTGCATCAGCGCCTCGTCATGCATCATGCGCACGCCATCTAACCCCAGCACATTGGCAATCTCATGCGGGTCGGTGAACATCGAGGTGGTGCCATGCGGAATCACCGCGCGGGCGAATTCAGCCGGGGTCAACATGCCCGATTCGATATGCATATGGGCGTCGCACAGGCCCGGCAGCATGTAACGGCCGCTCGCTTCGATGATTTGCGTGCCAGGTCCAATGCAGTGGGACGCATCCGCCCCGACAAAGGCCACACGCCCGGCTGCAATGGCGATGTCATGATCGGCCAGCGTCTCGCGGCTGTGGACATTGACCCAGAACCCGCGGCGAATGACCGTATCGGCGGGTTCGCGTCCTGCGGCAACTGCAATCAATCTGGGGGCGACATCGGGCCAACTTGGGAAAGGCGTGTATTCCATGGCTCAACTTTCCCGAATGCACAAAAAGGTGCAACCCCCGGCGCGCAGCTATCATGAAACCGTCACGCAGCGCGCAAGCGCTGCCCTGCCCAACCAGAGGAGATGCCGCAAAGCGGCATTGACGATGGGCGGGAGCGGCCCGGTTACGCCAGCCGATCGGCCTCCATCTCGCGCCGCAACCAATCGGCAAAGGCCAGAGCCCCCGGGGTTTCCTCGGCCTGTGGGGACAACAGCAGGTAATAGGCCTCGGGCATGACCGCGCGGTGGGAGAACGGCGCCACCAAGCGCCCCTGCCGGATCAGATCGCGCGCGATGGTGTCGTGGGTCAGGCACAGGCCTCCTCCGGCCATCGCAACGGACAGGCTGACCAGATAGGTCGTCGAATAGGTAACAGGCGGATTTCCCCAATTTAGAGCCTGATCTTCTGCCCAACTCGCCCAGTTGGACATCAGGTTGGAGCAGTCAAAAAGCGGCTGCTGCTGCAACGTGTCCAGCGTCACCTCATAACCGGGAGCGCAAACCGGATAATAGTGATCGGTCCGCAGCAATTCGGTGCGCACCGTGTCGGAGGGCCGCAGCGAATAGCGGATTTCCACCGCGGCCCCCTCTGCCATCTCGCGCGGTTCCCACAGCTCGATAAAGATATTCAGCTGCACCTCAGGGTGCTCGAATCGAAACTGCGGCAGGCGCGGGGCCAGCCAGTTGACCGCAAAACTGATGTTGCTTTGCACCTGCACCGCATTTTGCTGCGCTCCGGTGACGGCCTGCGTACCGCGCACCAGTGTTCGAAACGCCTCGCGCACCACGGGCAGATAGGTGATGCCCGCCTCTGTCAACTCCAACGCGCGCGGGCGGCGTACAAACAGCGGCTGGCCCAGATAGCCCTCCAGCGATTTGATCTGCTGGCTGACCGCGCTTTGGGTCATGTTCAAATCCCGGGCCGCACCGGTAAAGGACAGATGCCGGGCCGAGGCTTCGAACGTGCGCAGCCAGCCCAGCGGAGGAAGTGAATTCTGCATGTGCATAACCCTGCCATTAGCTCAGCTAATGAGATAGGTCTGTTTTTTTCGTTGGTCAAACATGCGCGCCGCAGGCACGCTTTTGCCAAAGCCCCAGCTAGCCCAACAGGAGCTCGAAATGACCATCACCAACCTGCGCC
The DNA here is from genome assembly GCF_056536985.1 of Ruegeria sp. CH8. Taxonomy (NCBI): domain Bacteria; kingdom Pseudomonadati; phylum Pseudomonadota; class Alphaproteobacteria; order Rhodobacterales; family Roseobacteraceae; genus Ruegeria; species Ruegeria sp. CH8. The sequence goes on from NZ_JBQFQR010000030.1 coordinate 37,006, forward strand.
CGAATATCGACCATTGGGCGGAACGTGTGGACCTTGCAGCCGCCTTCCGCTGGACCGAGCGTTTGAACATGCATGAAGGCGTGGCCAATCATTTCAGTCTTGCGGTGAATGAGGACGGCACCCAGTTCCTGATGAACCCCAACCAAATGCATTTCGCGCGGATCACGGCGTCGAATCTGTTGCTGCTGGATGCCAACGACCCGGGCGTGATGTCTCAGCCCGGCGCGCCTGATCCTACCGCTTGGGGGCTTCATGGCTCGATCCACCGCCACTGTCCGCATGCGCGCTGTGTGATTCATGTGCATTCGATATTTGCTACGGTTCTGGCCTCGTTGGCAGACAGCACCTTGCCTCCGATCGATCAGAACACCGCCACTTTCTACAACCGCTATGTGGTCGATCAGGAGTTTGGCGGTCTGGCCTTTGAAAGCGAAGGCGAGCGTTGCGCCGGAATGCTGTCGGACCCGAAGAAAAAGGTCATGATCATGGGCAACCATGGTGTGCTGGTGATCGGAAGCGACCCGGCGGATACTTTCAATCGCCTCTATTATTTCGAACGCGCGGCGGAAACCTACATCCGAGCACTGCAAACCGGTCAGCCCCTGCGCGTGCTGTCGGATGAGATCGCCGAGAAGACAGCGCAGGAGCTTGACGACTATCCCGGTCAGGGTGAGGCGCATCTGCGCGAGATCAAGGCTCTGCTGGATGCCGAAGGCTCGGACTACGCCACATAACCCGACTACGCCACAAATAGGGTATTGCCATGACCGACGTCACCCAAGACCCCGAAGCTGCCCGCTGGCACTATCACCCCGAGGGGCCGGTGGGGCTGAACCCGCTGTTCAACTGGCCTCCGCGTCCTGCTGCTGTGCTGAAATGGTATAGCGGCGCGTGGCTGCAGATCACCGCTTTGACCTTGTGCATGGTGCTGGCCGTCACGGCTTATGTCTTCTTTTTCCCTGCGTTAGAGACGATGAAAAGCTTTGCGCCCGGTTGGATGTTCCGCATCTGGCTGCTGAACATGGTGCCGCAAATTCTGGTTGCTGGCAGCCTGCACTGGTGGCTTTACATGCGCAAAGGCCAGGGCATGTATAAGAAGTTCGACCGCCGAGACCTGACCCGCAACAATGGCAACTTCACCTTCCGCAATCAGGTCTGGGACAATATCTGGTGGACACTGGGTAGCGCGATGACAGTGGCGACCGTGTATCAGTGGGTGATCTATTGGGCGATGGCCAATGGCTATGTGCCGACGGTCACATGGGCCAGCGCACCGGTCTGGTGTGTGGTCTGGATGCTGTTCATTCCTATGTGGTCGGGGCTGCATTTTTATTGGGTACATCGGCTGGAGCATCACCCCAAGCTCTATAAACATGTCCACGCCGTTCATCACCGGAACGTCAATATCGGACCGTGGTCGGGGATATCGAACCACTGGTATGAAAACCTGCTGTATTTCACCACCTACTTCATCCACCTGATCGTGCCGTCACACCCGCTGCATGTGCTTTTCCATACATACTTCCAGCAGATCAGCCCGGTCCTGTCGCATTCCGGCTTTGAAAAGCTGAAAGCCGGAGAGACCGATGCCGCCCGTGCGGGGGACTTTTTTCACCAGCTGCATCACAGGTATTTCGAGTGCAACTACGGCACGTCCGAGATTCCCTTCGACAAGTGGTTTGGCACCTATCACGACGGCTCGGCCGAGGCGACGACGCGGACCCGGGCCTTCAAAAAGCAGATGTATACTTAAGGGTCAGGTGCGCTCGAACAAGGCAATCAGCGCGGTGTCGTCCTTGTTGGGGCCTACGGCCAGATCGCCATAAATCCGCACCTCGGGCAGGGTCAGGTTGTGTATCTGACCCTGTGCCAGTTTGTGCAATGCCTCAGCAAAGCCCAGCTTTTCATAGTGCTGCGCGTTGATCGACAGAGCGAATTGTGCGCCGGGGCGGGCAATGCGTAGCAAGGCGGGTAGGGCCTCGGGGCCCAGATGGCCATGGGTGAACGTGCCCGAGGACACAATGCCGGAATAGCTGTCGCGCGGAACCGGGATGCCCTGATTCAAATCGGCCACGATCGCGTCGCGGTAGATATCCTTGCGCATCGCCTGATCCAGCATCTCGGCGCTGATATCGGTGGCGTCGATCGGCCCGACACCCAGCCCGGCCAAAACCGCGCCGCACAGCCCGGTACCCGCACCCACATCCAGAACCGGGCCTTGCCCACCGGCAGCCACAAAGGCGCGGGCCGTGTGAATATGGAGCTGATAGTCTTCGCGCGCAGCGAAGGTCTCGTCATAGTCCCCGGCCCATTCTGCATAAAGCTCTTTGTGATCGTCGGGCGTTTCCAGGGAATAAGCGGTGTGCAGGTTTGGTGTTTTCTCAGCCATGCTTAAAAGAAAGGCGCATTGAGGGATTCGAATCAAGTATTCAGACGCAGGTGCTTGCATCCGCCGGGATTGCGGATCATCAAAGGCGGCATGACTGGAACTCTTTTTTCGTTCGGCCACGGATATTCGGCGCAAGCCTTGTCCCAGCTACTGAAACCCCAAGGGTGGCGCATCGTCGGCACCACCCGCGATCCCGCCCAATCCCCCACCATTCGGGCATCAGGCGCTGAACCACTGATCTGGCCCGGACAGACACCGGATCTGGATGGGGTGACGCATCTTTTGATTTCGACTTCCCCCAAAAAAGACGGTGATCCGGTGCTGGCCGCGTTTCAGGATGAGATCGCCGCACGGGCTGCGCAAATCAAATGGGTTGGATACCTGTCGACGACGGCCGTTTATGGCGATCATCAGGGGGAATGGGTGGATGAGTCCACGCCGCCCACACCTACGGCAGAGCGAGGCCGGTGGCGGGTAAGGGCCGAACAGCAATGGCAGAACATCCCCAGGTTGCCGGTCCATATCTTTCGGCTGGCTGGCATCTATGGCCCCGGTCGCGGCCCGTTTTCCAAGCTCAAACGGGCGGGAATGCGTCGCATCATCAAGCCCGGGCAGGTGTTCTCCCGCATTCACGTGGCCGACATCGCGCAGGTTCTGGCGGCGTCGATGGCTGCACCCAATCCCGGCGCCATATATAATGTCTGCGATGATGAGCCGGTGCCACCACAGGACGTCATCGCCTATGCCGCCGAGCTGCAGGGCCTGCCTCTACCGCCCGCCATTCCGTTTGGTGAGGCCGACCTGACCCCGATGGCCCGCAGCTTTTACAATGAAAACAAGCGCGTCCGAAATGACCGGATCAAGGATGAACTGGGCGTGCGCCTACTTTATCCGGACTATCGCACCGGACTTGAGGCTCTGATGACAGACGTCTGAGGATCACCCCGCGGCTTTGATCAGGTCGGCGGCTTTCTCGGCGATCATAATGGTTGGCGCGTTGGTATTGCCCGAGATCAGCGTCGGCATGACCGAGGCATCGACCACCCGCAGCCCCTCGATCCCGCGTACGCGCAGCTCCGGGTCAACCACGGCCATCTCATCCACCCCCATTTTGCAGGTTCCAACCGGGTGATAGATGGTGTCGGCGCGGGCGCGGATGTGTTGTTCCCAATCGGCGTCAGTACGTGCGGCGTCGGTTCCGAACATCTCTTTGTGCCGGTATTTGGCCAGCGCCGGGGCTTCGAGGATATCCCGCATCATCCGCGCGCCCTTGATCATCGTGTCCAGATCGCGGTCGTCGGACAGGAAGGCCGGATCTATGGCGGGTGCGGCAAAAGGATTGGCGCTGTTCAAGCCAACCGTTCCACGGCTTTCGGGGCGCAATTTGCAGACATGGCAGGTGAAGCCGTGGCCGTAATGCAGCTTGCGGGCGTGATCATCGACCAGCGCGATGGTGAAATGCAGCTGAATGTCAGGCCGGTCCAGATCGGCTGAGGTTTTTAGAAACCCGGCCCCTTCGGCAAAGGGAGTCGCCGCCATCGACACGCCGGTCTTACGCCAGCGCAAAAGGTGACGGGTCAGCTTTGCCGACGCCATCGGGCTGATTCCGAAATTGTCGGGGTCCTTGGTTTTGTAGGACAGGATGAAATCCAGATGGTCCTGCAGGTTTTTGCCCACACCGGGCAGGTTGTGGCGCAGGGCAATACCATGTTTAGTCAGGTCCTCGGCAGCACCGATCCCGGACAGTTGCAGCAAGTGCGGAGATTTCAGCGCTCCGGCGCAAACCAGTACCTCACGCTTTGCCGTGACCGTGATATCGGCGCCCTTAGCTTTCTTTTTGTAGATCACCCCGGTCGCGCGTTTGCCATCAAAGGTCAGTTCTTTGGCATAGGCCTGAGTAATGACCGTCAGGTTGGGGCGGCCGATGGCTGGAAAGACATAAGCCGCAGCGGCTGAGCACCGCTCGCCGTTTTTGGCCGGGTCGTGGAACTGCGTCACCTGATACAGACCAACCCCTTCGTTGTCGCCGCGATTGAAATCATCGGTGCGGCGGTGCTGCATCTGCTCGGCCGCCTCAACGAAGGCATGGGTGATCGGGCGCGGCTCTTTCTGGTTTGACACCTGCAGCGGGCCAGCCGCGCCATGTAGATCATCGGCGCCATCCTCATTATTCTCGGACCATTTGAAATAAGGCAGCACACTGTCCCAGCCCCAACCGGTACAGCCCAGCTCGGCCCAGCCGTCATAATCCTGACGATGACCCCTTATATAAAGCATCGCATTGATTGCGCTGGACCCGCCCAGTGCCTTGCCACGCGGTTGATAGCCCCGCCGCCCATTCAGCCCCGGTTGCGGCACCGTTTCAAAGGCCCAGTTGTTGATCTTGGGACGTCCGGGAAGGGCGGCAACTACGGCCGAGGGCATCCGGACCAGAATGCTGTCGCCGCGCCCGCCAGCCTCAAGCAGGCAAACGCGTTTGCTTGGGTCTTCGCTGAGACGGCTGGCCAGCACCGAGCCTGCGGACCCGCCGCCGACAATGACATAGTCGAATTCCATTCCGATTTCCCCCTCTTGCCCGACCGGGCAGAGTGGTGCCAAGTCAGCCTTGTCCAAGACTGTGGCCGAGCGACGGGAAAATACAATTGCCGTATCCGGGATGTGACCCAAGGTTATTGAGGTCCGGGCTGACCAATTCTAAAATTATCATAACCATTTCCTATTAAACTCATCACTAAACAAAACTTTTTTGCATGGCTTTGATTTGTTACTTCTGAAAGGGACAAGACAACAGAGTCGCCGATACCTTGCACAGGACGCATCGCGCATCCTTGGCGGGGTAAAAGTGCCCTCTACATGTGTTCTTGATCGACCGAGTTTTGACCGCGCGAACCTGCCGGAAATTAGCCAGGATTGGAGATCGATATGGACGGAAGTGATAACCCCAAAACGGGCGGTTGCCCGGTAATGCACGGCGCGGGTACCCGGTCAAACCGGGATTGGTGGCCGAACCAGCTAAACCTGTCGATCCTGCACCAGAACACGCCTGCGTCGAACCCGCTGGGTTCGGATTTTGACTATGCCGAAGAATTCAAGAAGCTGGACATGAAGGCTCTGAAGGAAGACCTCTATGCGCTGATGACGGATTCGCAGGACTGGTGGCCTGCGGACTATGGCCATTACGGTGGATTCTTCATCCGTATGGCCTGGCACAGCGCCGGGACGTACCGCACCGCCGATGGTCGTGGCGGTGCCTCGACCGGGAACCAGCGTTTCGCGCCGCTAAACAGCTGGCCGGATAACGGCAACCTGGACAAGGCGCGCCGTCTTCTGTGGCCGATCAAGCAGAAATACGGAAACCAAATCTCCTGGGCGGACCTGATGATCCTGGCCGGGAATTGCGCAATCGAGTCGATGGGCGGCAAGACCTTCGGTTTCGCCGGTGGCCGAGTAGATATCTGGGCACCCGAGGAAGACATCTATTGGGGGTCCGAGACCGAATGGTTGGCCCCGACCAACAACCCGCATAGCCGCTATTCGGGTGAGCGTGATCTTGAAAACCCGCTGGCTGCCGTGCAGATGGGCCTGATCTATGTGAATCCCGAAGGCCCGGATGGCGAGCCGAACGTCCTGGCCTCGGGCCGCGACATCCGCGATACCTTTGGCCGGATGGCGATGAATGACGAGGAAACTGTCGCGCTGGTTGCCGGTGGTCACACCTTCGGTAAAGCGCACGGTGCGGGTGACCCCGATCTGGTCGGCCCTGACCCTGAGGCTGCTCCGATTGAAGAGATGGGCTTTGGCTGGATCAATAAGTTCGGCTCGGGCAAGGGGGATGACACCACCACATCGGGCATTGAAGGAGCATGGACTGCGAACCCGATCAAATGGGACAATGGATATTTCGATCTGCTGTTCGGCTATGACTGGAACCTGACCAAAAGCCCCTCAGGTGCATATATCTGGGAACCGGTCGGTGTTAAGGAAGAAGACATGGCCCCGGCGGCGCATGATCCGTCCAAGAAGGTCAAAACCATGATGACCACCGCCGATATGGCGATGCGCATGGATCCGATCTATGGCCCGATCTCGAAACGCTTCCATGAGAACCCAGAAGAGTTCGCCGATGCCTTCGCCCGTGCGTGGTTCAAACTGACCCACCGCGACATGGGTCCGCGCGCGGCCTATATTGGCCCCGAAGCCCCGGCCGAGGAACTGCTGTGGCAGGACAACGTACCCGCCGTGGATCACGATCTGGTCGATGATGCGGATGTGGCCGACCTGAAAGCCAAGATTGCTGCTACCGGCCTGTCGGTATCGGAACTGGTCTCGACCGCATGGGCCTCGGCCTCGACCTTCCGCGGGTCGGACAAGCGGGGCGGTGCCAATGGTGCCCGTGTCCGTCTTGCGCCGCAGAAAGACTGGGACGTCAACGAGCCGATGAAACTGTCCAAGGCGCTGGACGCGCTGGAGGGCGTTCAGAAAGCCTTCAACGATGCACAGTCGGGCGGCAAGAAAGTGTCACTGGCGGATGTGATCGTTCTGGCGGGTGCTGTAGGTGTCGAACAGGCGGCCAAAGCGGGCGGTCAGGATGTCGAGGTCCCGTTCACTCCGGGCCGCACCGATGCGACGCAAGAGCAGACGGATGTGGATAGCTTCTCGGTGATGGAGCCTATCGCTGACGGCTTCCGCAACTACCAGAAGGCCGACTATACAGTGTCACCCGAAGAACTGCTGGTTGACCGGGCGCAGTTGCTGACCCTGTCCGCGCCCGAGATGACGGTGCTTGTCGGCGGTCTGCGTGTGCTGGGTGCCAATTTCGGCGACAGCAAGCATGGCGTGTTCACTGACCGCGTCGGAACGCTCAGCAATGATTTCTTCACCAACATTCTGGACATGAGCACCGAATGGAAGCCCTCCGGCAAAGGCGTCTACGAAGGCCGCGACCGCTCCAGCGGTGATGTCAAATGGACCGGCACCCGCGTCGATCTGGTGTTCGGCTCGAATTCGCAATTGCGGGCTCTGGCCGAGGTCTATGGTCAGGCCGATGCCGAGGGCAAATTCGTCTGCGACTTCGTTTCAGCCTGGAACAAGGTGATGAACGCGGATCGGTTTGATTTGAAGTAAACAGGACGACCACTCACGAAGCGACGCCGCCCGAGGGGACTCGGGCGGCGTTTTTTTGCGCCCGAGTCTCGGGGGCATACCAAGCATTGGGTACGATTCCGCTCAAGGACCAACCTTTCCGAGGTTTCCACCGGCATTCGCAGGCGGCAGCGAGGGAAATTCTAAAGCTAACCTGTTGTTTTCATTAAAGTGAGTGAGTTTCTGCTGAGAAATGTGAAGTTTTTTCAAAATGGGGGTTGCAGGTTCCCGGACCAATCCGTAAATACCCCTTCACCGGCGCTGCTGAGGCGGTTGCTGGGACGCTGGAGACGGCGGAGACGCTCGGGAGAGGCCGGGGGCATCTTGAGGGATTGAGT
>NZ_JBQFQR010000031.1:0-41391 GCF_056536985.1 Ruegeria sp. CH8
GCTTGTAGCTGATCGACGATGAATTCATCGATGTCACCTATGTCCAAATCCAAGCATGAGCAACCGAACGACGGTTAACGTGACAACACCATGAAAACCCATACGGCAGAAACTAATGGAGCTTACGATGAACAGAACAGCAATCACTCTCGCCCTGGTCACGTTGGCGTCAAGCGCGATGGCGCAAGAAGTACCCGGTCAAAACTACCAGCCGATCAATGGTGGATCGCAGCCGGTGATATTCCAGCCCTACCCCCCTGCCCCGCAGCCGGTTCAAGTCCGGCCAGACGACACCCGCCTGCCTGAAGAACAACGCGGCTATCAGGAAAACCAAAACACGACATGGCAAAACAATCTGGTCGAAGAATATCCCCCCATCGTGGGGGCCTCGATCATTGACGATCCGTCGCGCACGCTTACTCAGGGCACGGTTTTGACTGCCGTGTTTGGCGGGGCCGTAAGCTCGGAACTTCCGGGTAGCGTGGTGGCAACAATCACGCGCGGTGTCTATTCGATGGACGGTACTCGTTTGCTGCTGCCGCGTGGATCGAAGCTCTATGGCGAATATCGGGCAGATACGACATTGGCGCAAACGCGCATCATGATTGTTTGGAGCCGTGTCATCACACCTGATGGCCTGTCTGCTCAGATCGGCTCAGTTGGTACCGACGGTCAAGGCCGCACCGGCGCGACCGGCAGGGTGAACACACACTTTGGGAAGCGTTTCGGCACGGCTGCATTGTTGTCCATCATCGGTATTGCCCCTGTGGCTCTAGTGTCTGACAGCGATAGCAACAACTCGGTTCGCACGGATCTGGCAACGCAAGTGGGTTCAAACCTGCAGAACGCCACGGCGGCAGCGCTTGATGAATACCTGCGCATTACTCCGACAATCTTTGTCGATCAGGGCAGTCGTATCAACGCGATCCTTCAGCGCGACGTTGTGTTCGATAGCTTCTGAGCGCGAGACATTGAAACGACCGCCTCAGCGGTCTTTCCGGCCGCTGCCAGCATGATCGAGTGCGGTAGCGGCCTTTTTTGAAGCAAATTCAGCACTTTTTTGGAATTAATGAATCTTGTGTGGGTGCGTTTGCGTTCGAGGCAAAGCCGAGAGGCAGCGAAGGCAACCTCCACTGTTCCAAAAAGTGCTCTACCAAGGACAAGAATATGAGCGGGCGGAACGGTAATAGCCTTCTGGAATACTATACAGGCAAGATCGAGCATCTGTTGCATGACGAAAAACTGAGCGAGATTTCCGTGAACCCAGACGGCGCGGTCTGGGTTGAGGAAATGGGCACAACCCACATGACCAGGACAGGCATCACTCTGACCAAGGATGATGTTGAGAATATCGGGCGGTGTGTGGCTGGGTTCAACGACGTGACTTTCGGAGAAAAGAAGCCAATTGCGACGGCAAATGTGCCGACAAAGGAGGGCAAAGCACGGGTGCAGGTTGTCATTCCGCCTGCGACAACGGGCGTCGGGTCCGTGGCGATCCGCCTGCTCCGCGTGAAAACCGTTGACCTCGGCGCGTTCAGCTTTGCCAGCAAAGAAGCGGCGTTGGCAGAAAACAACGATCACAGCGCGCTTGAAAAGGCTCGGGCTGCTCTCGCTGCCGGAACAATGAACTTTGACGAGCTGGCCGACCTTGCGATGCTAAGCAAATGGAACGTGATCATTGCCGGTGGCACCTCGTCTGGCAAAACCACTGTTCTCAATGCAATGCTGAAGCGCGTCGATCCGGGCGAACGGATCGTGACGATTGAAGAAGTGGCCGAGCTGGACATCGAGCAACCCAATTCTGTCGATCTGCTTGCTGACCGTTCAGAAGAAGATGGCCCTCGATCACCAACAAAGCTGCTGGAATCGGCGCTGAGGTTACGGCCTGACCGCCTCGTCTGCGGTGAAATTCGGGGCGACGACGCAAATATGTTCCTGGAACTGGTGAACACCGGCCATGACGGATCTGTCTGCACCATGCACGCCAACTCGCCCGTTGATGCCATTGGACGTATGAGCAAGATGGTGCGTCGCGGATCTCCGACCGTTCAAAAGTCAGAAGTGGTCGATGACATCCGGGCCACCATTCACATGATCGTTCACATGAAGAAAATCGGGGACGAACGGAAGGTCAACGGAGTGATCTTCCCACCCCTGATGGCCGCTGATCAATTTATCTGAGGGAGAAATAGAATGAAAAAATTTGTGTATCGTAATGTCTTGATGCGGGTAGAGGAAAATGCAGGCGAGAAGTTTGCGAAGCTCGGGCAAGACGGTTGGGAAATGGTCGGCGTCGTACCTGCCGAGTTTGGCATCGTGTGCTTCTTCAAACGTGAGCTGACGGATGGCTGAGTTTCAGGATCTACCCAAAGGCAAGAAGGTAGCGATAGCCGGTACTATGGGCTTTATCGCGACCTCGGCTTGCGCGGTGTTGGTGATCGGGCTGGCGCTCGAATACATCAACACTAGGGGCTTTCGCGGGCTGGATATCTGGGCGATCCCAGAGAAGTTCATGGCACAGCCTGCAGAAACGCAGCAGATCATGGGTCTGGTGGCGGTGGTCGCGGTGGGGGTTTTGACCTTTGCATTCGTGGCGGCTGCGCTGCGTGGACCCTCAACGAAATACGGGGATGCGACTTTTGCAAAAGCCCCTCAGCTTGTCCAGGAGGGCTACGCTTCAGTCTTGAGGCTCAAAGATCCACTGGACAGTGAAATCGTGTTTGCCAAATTTGGTGAGCCAAAGGACAAGAACGCGATCTACTATAAGCCCGGCCCCGGTGTCCAAAAGCCACACGCGATGTTCATTGCCCCGTCAGGTTCGGGCAAAACCAGCGGCTTTGTGATCCCGAACGTCCTGCGTTTCAATGGTTCTTGCGTCGTCCTGGACATCAAGGGCGAGATTTTCCAGACCACGGGTGCGCGTCGGGCAGCAATGGGCGATGAGGTTTTTGTGTTCGATCCCGAGAACCCCGACAAAAGCCACAGCTACAACCCTCTGCGCCGCGCAGCACGTGCCGACAATCTGGACCGGCGGTGGGAAGAAGTGATTCAGGTTGCAACCCAGATGTTCGACACGCCCAGCTCGTCCGCACAGGGCTTTATGGGTGGCGTCGAAGGCATGTTTTGCGCAATGGCGATGTTGGCGACCAAAAGAAAGCGGCCATACATTTCCGAAGTCCTACGCCTGGTCAAAACGACCAAGCAAAAGGACTATGAGAAAATGGCTGAAGAAGTTGGATATGCGCGAGCTGCAGATGAGTTCCTGAATCTTGCAGCCGAAGAATCCAAAATCTTGCGGTCAACGATTTCGGTTATGTTGAACTCCGGCCTTCAGCTCTGGCGCAACCCGTCTGTGGCAAGAGCCACGCAGGGCAATGACATCAGCTTTGAAGATCTGCGTCGGCGCCCCACCTCGATCTACTTTTCTGTGCCAGGGAAGAAGGTCAAAGAGTTCCGGACGCTCATTCGCCTGTTCTTCCTCGATCTGGTGAACACCATCGAAACCGTTGAGCCGGGCGAAGATGAGCCGTTCAAGGTTCTGATCCTGCTCGATGAGTTTCAGCGCCTCGGCCACCTTGACCGTGTCGTTGAAGCCTATGACACCATGCGATCGTTCGGCGGCCGGCTCGTGGTGATTTCGCAAACGCTGTCGCGCCTGCAGGGCATCTATGGGCATGAAGGCGTTCGGGCGATGCTGGCAAACGCTGGCACGCAAATGTTTGCGGCGTCTGAAGATTCAGAGGTACGCGAACATGTGTCCAGGTCCATCGGTGACAAAACAGTAATGAGCAAGTCGAAGTCTCGGGCGCTCGGCAAAATGGAAATGGGCAGCATATCAGAGCGAGAAGAAGGCATTCGTCTGCTGCGTCCGGAACATGTAGGCCGACTGCCAGAAAATGAGGTTGTGCTGATCCGTGAAGGCAAGATGCCAGTGATTGCAAACAAGATCCGATACTTCGAAGATCCGTATTTCATGCAGTTCCTTGGGGGTGATGTACCGAAAATTAAAGGCACACATCGGGATCTCGCTGACGAACAGGCCAAGGACACAGCGAAGGCTCTGGCTGAGGCGAAACCGGCCCCTGCCCCGAAGAGAGAGGTTTCGGAAAAAGATCAGGAACTTCAGGCGGCATTTGATGCACAGCGCACGGTCGCAAAGCGGAAAAGCCGGTCAGCGAAAGATATGGCGATGGAGAAAATGAGAGCCAAACGGCCAGAAGGTAGTGCCTCCGCTTGACGGGGGTGCTGTTTCAGCAATCCGCGTGTGAAAACACGGTGATCAGCCACGCAATTTTGAACTGCACAAGAAAGGCCACCTCAAATTAGCTCCTTGCAGTTCATGGCTCGGTTTCCCAGGTTATTCAGACGCTCGTCTCGACGGCCTTAAATACCTGATGGGGTCTAAATCGGATTGCAGCCGTTCGTGCAGATCGCGGCGAAGAGGGGAAAAGAGCCCGTTTTGACAAATGCCGCAGGTCGCATGAATGTCCGTTGTGCGCCCTGCGGTTTTTGGCTTGGGTTAGGTCGCCTAAGTGATTTCTCCGGCAAAGGCCCTGCTCACGCCGGGAACACCCAAAACGCGTTGCTTCAAGGCAGCAAGCGCAGGGAAAATTTGTGTGATCTTACCGTCGATCTTGGCCTCCCAGTGCAGTGTCGACGCCACATATAAATCGGCCAGGCTCATCGTATCGCCAGCGAGAAAATCCTGATCCCGAAGGGCCGCGTCCAGTAAGGCATAATTATCCATCAAATCAGTCTCAGCCAGCTTGGAAACCGCTGCAAGATCACCTTCCCCCGCAATACGCTGCGGAAAGAACAGCCTGATCCAAATCGGATGAATCGTTGCGTAGCAGAAGAACAACCATTTCAACGCTTCACGCCCTTCATAAGTAGAAAGCTCTGGCATCAAGCCTGCCTCAGGGTTCCTTGCTGCGAGCCATAGGTTGATGGCTCCGCCTTCGAAGGCAGGCCCGCCGTCGTCCAAGAGTGCTGGCACTTTTCCAAGCGGGTTGGCCTCTTCAAACGCCTGTGACTTGTTGCCGAGATCGACGACTTCGAGCTCAAATGGGGTTTGCGTGATTGTAAGTGCCGCGTGAACCGCTGAAGAGCAGCTGGCAGGCAAGTGGAAAAACTTGGTCATCTCAGTCTCATGTGTGGGTTTATGTAGTGGCGGATGGAGAGCGAAGAATGCACCCGCTCCCCGACATTCTCAGTTGCGACGCAGCCAGTCCGCGATGGCGCGTCCAATCGCGACCGGCTGGTCTTCCTGGATGAAGTGCAAGCCCTGACCGATAAACACTGTCTCCAGATCACCGATCAGGTTGCTGTAGAAAGGAACGGCTTGTGGCGGCACCAGAACGCCCGGCTCCGCGTAGGTCAGCAAGACAGGCATATCCGTTTCGCCCATGAAGGATTGAATGTCGGCCATCAGTTGAACGTTCTCTGTCGGCTCCTCTCCCCCAATCGGTACTTCGCGCGGCCACATCCAGGTTGGAAGACGGCTTTCGACAGTTGCATAGGGTGCGCCATAGGCCTGCATTGCCCGCTCGCCCAAGGTGCGGTTGACCATCATGGGCAGGATGCCTTCCACGAAGAAGTTGCCCTCCATGACCATCTCGTATCCCTGTTCTTCATCCTGAAGTGCGCGGAACATGCCGCCCATCTCCTCGCCCATTGCCTCATAGCTGGGCTGCGGCATCGCGGGTGGAAGAACGCCTTCCATAAAGGCTAATCTGACTACGAGATCGGGATTGCGCCGAGCAAAATCCCACGCCAGTGCGGCACCCCAGTCATGCCCCACGAGCGTAATATCTGTAAGGCCCATCTTGGCAACAAATGCATCGAGGAACCGAGCGTGATCTGCGAAGGAATAGTCGATGTCCGGTTTGCCAGATGTCCCCATACCGATCAGATCCACTGCGATTGCGCGATGCGTTTCGGCCACATGTGGCATGACATTGCGCCAAAGATAACTTGAGGTCGGGTTTCCATGCACAAACAGGACCGGATCCCCGGAACCTGTCTCGATATATGACATCGAAGAAGACAGAACATCGACACTCTGTGGAGCGAGCGTCAGTTCCTCCGACACTGCAGGGATCGGCAGTTTTGCGCCTTCGGACATCGCAGCAACTGGCGTCGAGGCGAGCGCCATCGTTCCGGCCAAAGCCAGAATACTTGACTTGAGTTTCATGGTATTTCCTTGAAGGTAGTTGGTTTCTTCCGGACAAGGACTGCTTGCTCGTCCGGTTTCAAGGCGCCTGATAGCTCAGGCGCGCTTCGTGGTCAGAATGATCGACGCGCTCTCTAGGTCGAATATCGAGTCGCGCAGTGCAATATGAGATTGATACTCTGCATCTCCCGCCATGCCCTGCATCGAGGTTTCGGGATCGTCGGTCTCGAACAAGTTGATGAGGTCAGCCTGTTGCGCCCCTCGCAGCGACTTGAGCGCCCGAAGCGGGGCATCAACGCGCCGCAAACCATGACGTTCCATCGCCGGGCGGACTTTCTCAAAATAGGATAGCGCATCTTCGATGGTTTTGCCTTCCCTGAAGGGAAGAATGTCAACAAGAATATATGCCATTTCGGTTCTCCTATGTGTTTCTTTTCTCACCCCAGGCACGGCCTCACAGACGGCGTTTGGGGCATGATCTCGGGCAGAGTTGCTCGAACAGGCCAAAGCTAGTAGTCTCACTATCGGTACGCAATTTCCTGAATTGAGACATATTGGTGCACATATGAGACAGATGGACTGGGGCGATTTGAAACTTTTTCTGCTGTTTGTGCGAAGTGGCTCTACTCGGGCTGCTGGCGCGGCTCTCGGAATCAGCCATTCTACCGTCGCGCGCCGGTTGGAGGCGATGAGCGCGTTGGCGGGTGCACCACTTTATCAGCGAAAAGGTAGCAAAATCGAGCTTTCTCAAACTGGACAGGAAGTGCTTTCGACAGCTGCAACCATTGAGGATGAGATTGCCAACTTGGATCGCCGCACTTTCGGGCAAAGCCGCGAGATTTCCGGACCGCTCACCCTGTCGATGGGGGATGTTCTGGCGGTCAAACCGATGCTGGAGATTCTGGACGAATTCAGGCGAAGACATCCTGGTATCGATCTGCGTGTGATAACGAGCGCATCGCTGTCCGACCTGGACAGACGTGATGCCGACCTTGCATTGCGGTTCGGACAAAGCCCGGACGACCACCTCGTTGGTCGCAAACTGACTGAAACCGCCCGCGCGATTTATCTTTCCAAGGCACTTGCTCAGAAAATTCGAAACGGCAAGCCATTTGATGACTTGGGTTGGATCAGCTTTAGTCCCAGTGGCTCTTCAGAGTCCTGGAAGAAAAGCACCCCCTTCCCAAACCATCCTACAGTCATGCGGATAGGTGACATGCGAACGCAGCAGTTGGCCTGTCGCGCGGGCATTGGTCTGGTTCTTTTGCCTTGTGTCCTTTGCGACCAGGACCCCGAGTTGGTGAGGATAACAGATCCCGAATTCGTTCCACGTCAGGATCTTTGGCTGTTGCGCCATGCGGAACTTCGCGACAATGCCCGTGTGCGCGTTCTGAGTGATCATTTGGTACGCTCTCTTCCGCAGTTGATCAGTGTATTCAGGGGTGAGAGTGGAGTAACGATAGAGCTGCCAAAACAGACTGGCTGAAATCGTCTTTCAAGCTAATTGATCCCCTGCTGCCATTTTGAACCGCCTCTTCGAAACTATTGTGCATAGCGATGGCAATTGTTGTTAAGGCCACGAAACTTTGCTGCTCTTCTCTTGCTCGCGGGTGACGCCAAGTTCCTGAAGCCGTCGTTCGAGCAGAATAGTTCAACGGTAGCTTTGTCCGCGTTTGGCCTGTTCGCTGACGACGACGCGAATGATAGCATTTCCCGACAGCACGCATTCGTGCATTGAACGGCGAATGGCGGCTGGGAGCCCATACCAGAAGTGTCGATTTTGCGCTTCGCGCGCTCGCAGCGGAAGAACTGCCGCGCATGCATTGGTCAGGGTGCTTCCGCGCGACGAGAAGGGCAGCCATTCGTTCGGAGCGCAGCGGTTTTTCCCTATCCTATACTCGGGTGGCGGGGCTTTGTCGTAATTTGGCACGCCAACGCGAACGGTTGGTTCCAGGTAGTTCGCGGGCTTTGTCAGTCGAAGGGCTTATTGCGGGTCCAGTCAAAAGTCCCGGTGTCCCGTTCCTGCACCGCCTGTTTCCAGCCGACTTGCTCCACGCGGGCTTTGAAGTTCATGCCCTCGGGTGAATGGCGGGTGATGCCGTCAAACACGGTGGCAAGGCGCTGTGTTTGGTTGACCTTTTCCTCTACTGCGGAGTTGATCACCATCTTCTGCATGGCCAGTTGGTTGACGGGAACGGTCGCCATGCGCGTTGCCAGTGCCTCGACCTCATCATCCAGTTGGTCATCAGGCACGGATTTCAGCACCAACCCCATTTCAGCGGCCTCAACCCCGCTGATCTTGTCACCCGTGAACATCATCCGCTTGGCCTTTTCCGGCCCCAGCCTGTGCACCCACATTGCGGTCGTCGGGCAGCCCCAAACGCGGGTGGGCATGTAGCCGATTTGAGCAGTGTCGCCCATGACGGTCAGATCGGCACAGAGCGCGATGTCCGATCCCCCCGCGACGGCAAAGCCGTGAACCTTGCAGATCACCGGCTTCATCGCCCGGAACAGCGACATGAAGGCTTGCGTGTTGGCCCACATGAACTGGAAATCCTGCATCGGGTCCCAGGGCATGTCCTGTACCACCTTGTTGGGACCATTGCCCTCGGCGTAGTGGGCCAGGTCATAGCCTGCGCAAAAGGCCTTTCCTGCGCCAGACAGGACCATCACGTGGATGTCTCGGTCATGGTCGGCCTCTGCCACCGCCGCCGCCAGTTCGCGCGGCAGGTCATCGTCGATGGCATTCATCACCTCAGGTCGGTTCAGGGTGATCCGCCCGATCCGGCCATCTTTCTCGTACAGAATCTTTGCCATACCTAACCCCAATCGCTGACAGCCTTGACCTCCAGAAACTCCTCAAGACCCCAGACACCGCCTTCTCGGCCATTGCCCGACTGCTTCATGCCACCGAAAGGCGACCCGGCAACGCCGAACTTGCCGTTCATCTCGACCATACCAGACCGCAGCTGACGCGCGACCCGGCGTGCGCGGGACTTGTCCGTAGTCTGGACGTAGTTCGTCAGGCCATAGGGCGTATCGTTCGCCAAGGCGAGGGCCTCTTCCTCGCTATCGAAGGGTGTGATGCAAAGAACAGGCCCGAAGATTTCTTCCTTCCAGATCGTCATTTCCGGCGTGACATCAGCAAAGATCGTGGGGCGCACGAAGTGACCCCCGCTCAGCCCGTCGGGGCGGCCAAGACCACCCGCGATCAACGTGGCCTGTTCGTCGATGCCGCGCTTGATCAGGTATTGGATTTTGTTGAGTTGACTTTCAGACACAACCGGCCCGATCTGGCGGCCTTCGATGTCCGCCGGTCCGACCTCCGTTTTCTCGGCTACGGCTCGGGCGGTTTCAACGGCCTGCTCGTAGATCGAGCGCTCCACCAGCATCCGGGTCGGCGCGTTGCAGGACTGACCCGAGTTGTTGAAGCAGTGCCGCACGCCGCGCGCAACGGCCTTTTCATCTGCATCGGCGAAGATGATGTTGGCCCCCTTGCCCCCCAGTTCGAGGCTGACGCGTTTCACGGTGTCTGCCGCGGCCTTGCTGATCGCGACACCAGCTCGGGTTGACCCGGTGAAGCTGACCATGTCCACGTCCGGGTGCGCGGTGAGATGCGCGCCAACACCGGCACCATCACCGTTCACAAGATTGAACACGCCTGGTGGGAAGCCCGCTGCATCGATCATCTCGGCCAGCAGAATGGCACTGAGTGGAGACAGTTCCGAGGGTTTCAGAACCACCGTGCAGCCCGCCGCCAATGCAGGGGCGACCTTCAGCATCACCTGGTTCATCGGCCAGTTCCATGGAGTGATCAAGGCACAGATACCCACCGGCTCGTATAGGATCATGTCGCCGGGAGCGTGATCCCCCAAAGGACGTTCAAAGGCAAAAGCCTTGGCCGCCCGAATGGTGTTCTTAAGATGCCCGGCCCCGGCGCCGACCTGTGCCGTCTTTGCCAGTGCGATAGGTGCACCCATTTCCGTGCTGATGGCCTGCGCCATGTCTTCAGCCCGAGACTTGTAGACTTCCATCAACCGCTCCAGTGCGGCGATCCGTTCCTCGGGGTCTGTTGCCGCCCAGGCCGGAAAGGCTGCCTTGGCTGCGGCGACGGCCGCGTCAGCATCAGCGACGCCACCCAAAGTGATCGTGGCGATCTTCTCTTCCGTGGACGGGTTCTCAACCGCCATTTCGCGCCCGTCGACCGAGGCGACCCATTGGCCGTTGATATAGTGTTTGGATGCGTCCTGCATGGTGGTTCCTGTCAGTCAGAGTTCAGCATATTCCTCGGCGATGAAACGATCGCGGAGAACGAATTTCTGGATTTTGCCCGAGCCGGTCAGGGGGAAGTCCTCGACCTGCACCCAAACATTCGGGGTTTTCTGCGGGGAAATGTTTGCGCGGCAATGAGCATGCAGCGCGCCTTTTTCGAGTGGTCCTGTGCCGCGGATGAACGCGCCGATGACCTCGCCCCATTTCGGGTCCGGCAAGCCGACCACGGCGACCTCGGCCACATCAGCGTGTTCCAACAGGCAGTTCTCGATCTCGGCCGGGAAATGGTTCTCGCCGCCGCGGATGATCATTTCCTTGACCCGTCCCGTCACGGTGACGTAGCCGCGCGCATCCATCCGGCCCAGATCGCCGGTGTGCAGCCAACCCAACGCGTCGACAGTCTCGGACGTGGCCTTGGGGTTGTCGTTGTATTCCAACATGACACATGGGCCGCGGGCACAGATTTCCCCGACCTGGCCGACGGAGACTGCGCTATTGGTATCGATGCTACGGATCGAAACCTCGGTCTGCGCCACTGCCTGGCCAGCCGTGTTGCAGATGTCGTCGATACTGTCCGACAAGTGGTGTTGCGTGATCACCGGGCAGTGTTCAGTCTGGCCATAGAGCGTCGAAAATCCGGCCCCCATCAGGGTCTGCACCCGGCGCACCAGCTCCGGCGCCACCATCGAGCCGCCGCAGCTGACGAGCTTCAGGGCCGACAGGTCGCGCGGACGCGCCTCTTGTGCATCGAGCAAGGACACCACCATGGTCGGCACGCCAAGGATGATGTCCGCGCCGTTCGCTTCCGACTGATCCAGCACGATGTCCGGGTCAAAAAGGCTGACCAGCACCATCCGGCACCCCGCCTGCAGGCAGCCCAACGTGACCATGCCGCAACCCGAAGTGTGGAACATCGGCATGATGTTGACCCAAGTGGTTGCCTGGGTCGCCCCGCAGCGGGAAGCGTAGAAGCGCGCATTGTTGACCAGCCCGCGATGGCTCAGCACCGCCCCTTTGGGAAAGCCGGTCGTGCCGGATGTATACTGGATCATCGCCGCGTCGCCCGGGGTGACTTCGGGCAAAGCAGGCGGGCGGGCCCCTTCCGCGTAAAGCGCGGCGCTTTCCATGTCTGTGACTTCGCGCACCGACGTGATGCACGCCGCGACCTCAGCACCTATCCGGGCCATCGGATTGCCGCGAAACTCCTCGACAAGGAACAGGGCGACCGCGCCGGATTGCTCCAGCACATAGGCCAATTCCCGCGCCTGAAAGGCCGGGTTTGCAGTCACCAGAACCAGTCCGGACAACGCGCAAGCATATTCCATTAGGACCCATTCTGGGCTGTTGGGCGACCAGATCACCACCCGTTCGCCGGGCGCAAAACGGTTCGACAGTGCATGGGCTAACTGCTCGGCGTCGGCCAGCAGTTCGGCATAGGTCCAGCGCCGCCCTTCTGATCCGTCCTGTCGAATTTCGACCAAAGCCTCGGCATCCGGGCGCGCCGCAGCAACCTCGCGCAGCAATGCGCCGATGGTGATGTCGCGCGTCTCCATGTCGGACTGGGCCGGGACATGGGAGGTGGTGAGGCTTAGCTCATACATCGCTGAAATCGCCCCCGCGGCCTTTTCCGCTGGTGAAGCGGGTGGCACCTTCGACACCTTTGGTGACCTCAGTCTTGCTGCCACGCCATTCCTGCTGTAGCGCCTCGCGCATCGAGAGCCCGTGCTGGGCCCGCACGGACCGCCGATCTGCGCGCATACAGCTTTGGGGAAAGCGGGCGATGTCATGGGCCAGGGCTTCGGCTTTGGTTCGCGCGTCGCCTTCAGTCACGACGTATTCGCACAGGCCAATTTGCAGAGCCTCTTCTGCATCCACACGGCGGCCGGTGAGGATCAGGTCCATCGCGCGACCTTCGCCGACCAGACGGGGCAAGCGCACTGTCCCACCGTCGATCAGTGGAATGCCCCAACGACGGCAATAGACCCCCATGAAGGCGGTCTCTTCCATCACCCGGATATCGCACCAAAGCGCCAGTTCCATGCCGCCAGCCACGGCAGGCCCTGCCACGGCAGCGATCACCGGTTTGCTGAGCTCCAACCGGCTGGGTCCCATGGCCGCCATCGGTGGCTCACCCTCATCGGGAAAGTCGAACGGATCAAGCGCCTCGGCCCCGGCAAGGGAGGCTGCATGCTTCAAATCCCACCCGGCGCAAAAGGCACCGCCTTCGCCCCAGAACACGGCAACGCTGGCGGTATCGTCCGCGTCAAACGACTGGAACGCCTCAAAGAGTGCCTGGGCGCTTTCGGGGTCCATGGCATTACGGGCCTCTTGGCGGGAATGGATGACTGTCCAGACGGGGCCGTCCTTTTCAATGCGAACACTCATTGCAGAACCTCTCCGTAGCTACCTGCGAGGAACTTCTCACGAATGGCGAATTTCTGCACTTTGCCGGAACCTGTCAGCGGGAAGTCCGGCACGCGCACCCAGACCGATGGCGTTTTCTGCGCGGACAGATGCGCCCGGCAGTGGGTGCGCAAATCGGCCACGTCGAGCGATTGGTCGGACAAGATGAATGCCGCGATCACCTCTCCCCATTTCTCGTCCGGCAGGCCAGCCACGGCGACTTGTGCCACATGCCTGTGGGTCACCAACACCGCTTCGATCTCGGCCGGGAAATGGTTTTCGCCGCCGCGTATGATCATGTCCTTCACACGGCCAGTCACCCGCACGAACCCCTGGGCATCCATCGTGCCCAGATCGCCGGTATGCAGCCAACCTTCGCTATCGATGGCGGCGGCAGTGGCCTCCGGGTTGTCGTTATAGCCGATCATCACGGCGTAGGACCGCGCGCAAATCTCGCCGACTTCACCTATTGAGAGCACCCGATTGTCTTCAGGTGAACGGATCGAAACCTCTGTCTGTGGCAGTGGTTGGCCTGCCGTCTCTACGATCTGTTCAAGCGTGGCCTCGACAGGGTTCAGGCAGATCATCGGGCTGTGCTCCGTCTGCCCAAAAGCGCTGAGCAGGTGACAGCCCAGACGGTCCCGCACCCGGCGGACTAGATCGGGTGGCACCGGCGCGCCGCCCGTCGTGATGACCTCAAGCGAGGACATGTCGCGCGGGGTCCGATCAAGCGCCTCCAGCAGGTTGAACAGCATGGTGGGAACGGCGAAACAGGTTGTGACGCCCTGTTCCTCGATCAATCGCGCAAAGACATCCGCGTCGAACCGCTTGTTCAACAGCATCTTGGCAGAGGCCTGAAGGCACCCCAAAGCCCCCGTCGCGCAGCCCGCCGTGTGAAAGAGCGGCATGAAGTTGGCCCAGACCGAGTGCGGCCCAACCTGCTTGCGCGCGCAGAACAGCCGCGCGTTGTTCACAAGGTTCTTGTGGCTGAGCACCGCGCCCTTGGGAAATCCTGTTGTTCCCGAGGTGTACTGGATCTGCGCGGCATCATCCGGCTGGACATCTGGCAGGATGGCGGACCGTTCTCCATGTGCATAGAGCGCATCTTCGTCTTCCAGATTGACGACCTCGCGCAAGCGCGTGTTACCTTTCGTCGCCTCGCGCGCAATCTCAGCCATCGGGTTGCCCCTAAACTCATCAACCATGAACAGAGCAACAGCACCGGATTGCTCCAGCACATATTTGAGTTCTGAGGCCTGAAAGGACGGGTTGGCCGTGACCAGGACCAACCCGGCCAGCCCGCAGGCATATTCCATGAAGATCCATTCGGGGATATTGGGTGCCCAGACGACGACCCTGTCACCAGCTTCGAACCGCGTGGCGAGGGCATTCGCAAGGCTCTCGGCCTGCGCCAGTATCTCCGCATAGGTCCATGACTGGCCGCAGTCACCGCTGTCTGCGACATCCACCATCGCCACGGCATCCGGGTGGCTGGCTGCCACCTCTCGTAGCAACCCGCCAACCGTGATGTCGCGGATTTCCGCATCATTCTGTACCGGAAAGTGCGAGGTGGTGAGGTTCAAATTGTACATTTTCTTGCTCCTTCTGAGCAGTCGCCATCTGGGAGAGGATCATCTATTCGCCGGATTCCCACATCCAGAAGCGGTGAAACTCCAAACTGCTTCCGGTAAAGGCGGGAGAAATGGGACTGGCTCTGAAAACCGCTCGCAATCGCAATTTCGATCAGAGGCAATTCTGTTTGTTGAAGCAATCGCCGTGCATGTTCCAGCCTCAGCTTCACATAGAATGCTTTAGGGCTGGTCGCCATATGAGCCTTGAAGATGCGCTCAAGCTGACGCATCGAGACGCCGGTTAAGACAGCTATCTCCTGCGCTGAAACAGGCTCTTCCAAGCGCGATTGCATTACCCTGATTGCCTTTGCCAGCTTGGAGTTGCGCTCTCGCATGTGCACGAACTCGGTGGCCCCTTGGTCCTCTTGTCCAGTCCTGAAGGAACTGCAAACAAGCCGGTCTGCGACCCAATTGGCTATTCTGCCGTCACTGGTCAATGCGATCAGTTGCAACATCATGTCGAGGGTCGACGCCCCACCGGCACAGGTTAGGCTTTTTTCGCCAATACAGAAGATGTTCTGCTTTAACTCCAAATCTGGGCAATGTTCGGCAATTGCCCCCCTATACGCCCAATGTGCAGAAACTGGCCCGTTCAAACGCACACCAGCCTTTGCCAATGTGAATACAGCGCTCCCAATTGCGCCTATGCGCGCACCTTTCCGGGACACACTTCGCAACCATGCCAGCACTGGCAAAGTAGATGCGCCTACATATTCTTTACCTCCCAGAACGATTACTGTGCTTTTTCGGCTCACCGGCATCATCGGGCCATCTACATTCATGGACAATCCGTTAGACGCCAACACAGCGTTTCCGTCTTCACTGAACAAAGACCACGAATATCTGGGCGTCTGGTCAAACTGGTTGGCTTCATTCAACACGTCCAGCGCAGCGCAAAGATCCAACGAGGAGAACGACCTCAATAGTAGAAATGCAAAGTGCGTGGAGACGGCCGAGGCCGCCTCTGGTTCGCAACTCCTAGTGCGTTCAGTTGAAACGCTGGGCATGAAGGTCATTCCGCCGCGACCCGTTTGGTCGGGATATCCACCAATTTGCCGCGCGGGATCAGACGGTCGGCGTCGTACATTGGCAGGGTGCAGAGCTCACCGCTTTGAGTGGACCCATCAGCACAGAGCACGTCTACCTTTGTGCCCGGACCCTGTGCGGGGTCGTCCATGCGCACGATGCAAACACCACAGCCTTGATACGGCGAATAGCCCGAGGAGCAGACGCGGCCGACCACCTTGCCATCAACGGTCATGACACGGCCAAGCTGTGCTACACCGCCGGGTACCCGCATGCCCCAGGTGCGACTGGATTTGCTAGCGGCCTCCAGCGCCTTGCGGCCAACAAAATCACGGTCGTCAAATTCGACAAAACCGCCAAGCCCTGCCTCGAACGGCGTCGTCTCCGCTCCGAAATCGGACCCGGCATTGAGCAACCCGGCCTCGATCCGCCGTGCGCGGAACACCGGCGTTCCGGTCAGCAGGATGCCGAACGCCGCGCCGACCTCCATGATCCGGTCGCCGATGGCCGGGATGTCGGTGTCGGGCAGCGTATAGACCTCCCATCCCAGCTCGTTGGTGAAACCCGAGCGGCTGATCCAGCAGGTCTGGCCCGCAATGGAGACCTCAGCACAATCGAAATAACGGAAAGGATCGGGCATTGGCCCGTCCAGCACAGCGGCCAGAAGTTCCAGCGAACGCGGCCCCTGGATCTGGCTGACCCAGACGTTGGGGTCGTGGATCTTCACGTCCAGCCCCTCGGCATGGGCCTTGTACCAGCTGAAGAGGTCGCCATCGGCTTGCGCCATCCAGAACCTGTCCTGCGACAGCCGCAGCAGCACGCCATCGGTGATCATGCCGCCATCGTGATAGCAGGCGAATTGATAGGAGCAGCGGCCCGGCTTCACCATGCTGACGCTCCGAGTAAACAACTTGTTCAGAAGCTTTTCCGCATCTGGCCCGCTGATCTCGATCGGCAACTCGCCGGTGTGACGAAAGATGACGTTGGTGCGCACGGCCCAATACATTTCGTCATCCGTGGCCGTGTCGAGTTTCTCTGGCGTCAGGCGCGAATTGTAGAGCGTGTATTCGGGATCAAAGGGCAGTTCCATGTAGCTCAGCGGATGGGCAGGCATGGTCCGGGCAAGCTCGCGCGGGCGCGCGCCCTTGTTCAGCAAAGCCTTGGCGACGAAACGATAGTGGGAGAGGTCGATTGTCATGTTGTTCACCGTTTAGAGTTGTTAGACGCCTGCGGGTGATCTTCGACAAGGACAGATGGGTGCCACGCATTAAGTTTATGGTATTCGACCACATGGGCTCCGAGCAAATCTAATGATTTGCACAAGTCGTTCGAAAAAATTAGACAATAATCATGCGCTTTCGTTGTTATGATACCCTCAAGATCTTTGATGCCGTTGCCCGCAATCTGTCGATGACCAAGGCGGCGGACGAGGTCCATCAGTCGAAAGGGTCGATCAGTTACCAAGTGGGCAAACTTGAAGCCGAGCTCGGCTTTCGCCTGTTCGAGCGCGCACACGCAAAACTGGAACTGACGGAGGAAGGGCGCAGATTGTGGCATGTGTCCCAAACGGCCCTGAGCCAGATCGATCGTGAAATCGAAGACCTGCGTGGCACAGCCTCGGGTGCCGTGACCGTTGGCGCACTGACCTACTTCTCGTCTCGCTGGCTTTCGCCAAGGCTCACTCGCTTCTTCGAGGCCAATCCCGGTATCAGCCTGCGGATCGAGCCGATTAACTCGGTGGAAATGTTGAGATCTGTCAGAGTGGACATGGCTATCCTCTGGGGAATTGGCGGCTGGGAGGGTCACAAAAGCGAACTTCTTCTGTCCCTGTCTGCCGTTCCAACCGCAAACCGCGCAGTCGCAGAGCAGGTTAGGCGGCTTGGTCTGGCCGAGGCGGTCAGGCAGCTTCCGCTCTTGGGTGACAGCTCCGGTGACGCGGGTTGGCGGGCCTGGCACAAAGCCGCAGGGCTGCCCTACGCGCCCAGCCGGTCCAGCCTGACCATCCCGGACTCAAACAGCCGCGTTCAGGCGGTCGTGGATGGCCAGGGGATCGCCCTTTGGGATGATCTGGTCGCGCCAGAGGTGGAAGCCGGAACACTGGTGCCGCTTTCCGACGCCAAGCTGGAGGGCGCGGGGTACCACGTTGTGTTTCCGGGCGAAGTGCTGTCACCCGGTGCGCGCTCGATGCTGGTTTGGCTCAAAGAACAGGCTGGAACCTGATCGATTACTCCCGTGCAAGCCGCAGCAACGCGTCTACCGCTGTCGCGCGCCCCTCGGTGTCAAGTATGATCGGATTCACGTCGAGCTCGACCAGACGGCTTCTGTGCTGTTCCGCAAATGCAGCGATTGCCTCTATCTGCGTCACAAGCACGGTTCGCTCGGTATCGGAAAGCCTTAGCTTGCCGCTGATCTTCAGGCCGGCAAGCGCGTCCTCGATTTGTGCCCGCCCCGCTGGAAGCAGCAATGTGGCATAGTCCTTCAGCTCTTCCACCGCCGTCCCGCCGCGACCAATGACCAAAGCATGCCCCAATCCCGGCTTGTAGCTGACGCCGACGATGAATTCTGCTCGGGGTTGCGCCACCATGCGCTCGATCAGAAAACGGTCGGTAGACAGGGCCGGATTGTAGGCCCTGACAGACGTTTTGATCGCTTCAATCGCCTCTTCCAGCGCGGGTTTGCTTCCCATGTTCAGATGCACTGCACCCGCGTGGTTCTTGTGGGCCAGATCGGCGCTGAGAAGCTTGACCGCGAGAGGAAACCCGAGTGTGTCGGCCTGAGCAATCACATGCCCAGCCGAACCCGTCGCGCCCTTAGGGATCGTCAGCCCGCAGCTTGCCAATGCTGCCTTGCCCTCTGCCTCGTCAAGTTGGATGACCGACTTGGGCTCAGGTGGGGGAGCAGACAGTTCCCGGTTTTTAGGGTCCGCCAAAACTGCACGGCGCAAGCTGTGGTATCTGCCTGCCGCTGCGATCGCCGCCAATGCGTCGTCCAGCCCCTGAAGACAGATCAGGCCTGCGTGGGTCAGTTGGAGGCGCAAATCCGGGGGCAGCCCGTCGGGGAGGACGCTGGCGACCAAGACCGGTTGGGCGATCCGCGCATTCAGGCGGGTCAGACCTTCGAGCGTTGGCCACCACACGTTCGCGACATCCTTCTGCCGGGGCCAGTCTATGAAATAGACCAAGAGGTCGACCTCATCGGTCATCAAATACCCAAGCCCGACATCCGAGGTCTCGGACCGCGCCATGCTGGCCCAGGGCAGGTTCCAGTCGAGCGGGTTCAGGAGCGACACCAGATCGGGCACATCATGGCGCAGAGCTTTCTGCGCTGCGTCGTCAGGCGCGGGAAACTCTAGCCCTGCGGCGCGGCCCTTTTCGCCGATCATCGCGGCATAGCCGCCGGAATTTGCCGCGGCAACCACTCGGTTACCTTTTGGCAGCTTGGGCGATCCGAGAAGCTTCAGCGTCTCGATCAGGCCCTTGGGCGACCCAGCCTCGACAATGCCGAGGCGGCGAAACAGCGCGCTCCACAGCTCGTTTGCAACTGCGAGCGTTCCCGAATGGCTGCGGGTCAGTTCGGAACTCTCCTGCGTACCGCCAGCCTTCAAAGCCACGAGCGGAACGCCCTTGTCGATCGCGCGCAAGGCGGCTCGGCTCAGCGCGGCGACATCGACGATCCCTTCCAGATAAAGGCCGATGGCGCGGACCCGCGGATCATCCAGCAGGGCTTCGATGAAATCGGCGACGTTCAGCACCGCCTGATTGCCCATGCTGATGGCGTAGCCCAGCGGCAAAGCCTCTTCGACATTGGTGATCGAATAGGCGACATAGCCCGACTGGCTGATCAGCGCGACGCCGTTACCATTGACTGGTTCGAACACGTTGTCGCCACCCCAGACAGCTGCGCGATCGAACATGTTCATCAGCCCAAGGCAATTCGGGCCGACAAGCGCGAGATCTCCGGCCGCCTCGATCAGCCGGGCCTGTAGCGCGGCCCCGGCCTCTCCCGTTTCAGCAAATTCGCCGACGATGGAAACAGCGCCACCAGCCCCCATAGCGTTGAGCTCGGCCACCACGTCAACGGTGCGTTCCCGCGATACGGCAATCAGGGCGGCATCCGGCGGTTCGGGCAGATCGGCAAGGCTTGGAACGCATGCGATGCCTGCCAGTTCCTCGTATTTCGGATGCACGACCCAGATGTCCCCGGCAAAGCCGGATTTACGGGTGGCGTTGATGCAGCCCTCGACCGCCTTGCCGCCGACAAAAGCGATGTGGCGCGGTTTCAGGAGGCGTTTCAGGTTTTCGCGGCGAGCGCTGGAGACGGTGTCTTTCATCCTTTGAACTCCATGACCTCAAGGCCTCGGGGGATGCGTTTGTCAGGGTCAAAGAATGGCAGTGCATGCAGGGCCAGCGGATGTTCAGTCCCGTCTCGGCCCGTCACGGTGAAGGTATTGGCCGCCATGGCCTCGGGCGTGTCGAAGAGGACATAGCCGATCCCCATGCCGAGGGTTGGCGACGGCTCGAATGCCTTCACACGGCCGACCACCTGGCCATCCGCCTGGACAGGCGATCCCCATTTGATGTCTCTCGCCTCGGTCATAAAGCCAGAGAACCGAGGATTCCGTTCGGCGCTTTGTAAGGCGTCCCGCCCGACGAAGTCATGATCGAAGTCGACAAACTCGCCTAGCCCCAGATCAAACGGCGTTGTGTCCCACCCCATGTCGGTGCCGTAATTCATGATCCCCGCCTCGATCCGCCGTGGGTTCATGGCGTAGGTCGACAGGATCTCCATCCCATGCGGCCGGCCTGCCGCCATCAGGTGAGACCAAAGCGCAATGCCATCGACATGCGGCTCCAAGTTGTAGACCTCGAAGCCAAGTTCGGCGGTCCAGCCCGTCCGGCTGATCAGGACCGGCTGACCGCCCATAGTGACCTGACGCGCATGGTAATATTTGAACCCGTCCGGGGCCCTGCCATCGACGCAGGCGTCCAGTATCTCTAGGCTGTTCGGCCCCTGGATCTGGATCGCCCAGGCTCCCGGATCGCGGATTTCGACGTCATGGCCGAATTTCAGGGCCTGAAGCCATGTGAACACGTCGCGGTCCGCATGGACATACCAGAACCAGTCTTCCGCCAGCCGGAACACAACACCATCACAGGCAATGCCGCCTCCATCGTGGCACATCAGGCCATAACGCCCCCGGTCAACGGCCATGGTGCTGACAGGCCGCGTGAACACATAGTCAAGGAACGCCGCTGCATCCGGCCCTCGAATTTCCAGCGGGACCTCCGGTACATCGAAAATGCCTGCCTTGGTGCGCAACACCCGGTACTCTTCGACGATGGGCCGATCAAAGGTTACGGGCGTCAGCCGCCCTTCGTGGTCGCCATAGGCGGTGGTGATCTCGCGCGTCGCCTTGAACCACGGCGAGCGCGCACAGCTAGAGATCATGGGCAATACCATTCCGGCCATATCCATGGCTCCTTTCGTTCTTGGGTGGGTGGATCAGCCGGGCAGTGCGCGGCTGATGATGGCGTCGAGGTCGAGCCCCTTGGGGAGGGTTCCGAACGCGCCGCGATATCTTGGGGCAAGGCGGCTGGCGCAAAAGGCATCGGCAACGGCGCTATCGCCGTGGCGGGTCAAAAGCGCCCCCTGCAGGGTCAGGGCCATCATCTCGGTCACCATGCGCATCCGGCCCTCCAGCCCCTCCGGGTCGGCCAGTTCATCGCGCAGCTCGTCGATTGCCCGGTCAAGATTGGGATGGTTTCCGCGCGCCTTCTCTAGTTCCGCCATCACGGCGGGGATCGCCTCGGCCTCGCGCCCCATGGCCCGTAGCACGTCGAGCCCCATCACGTTGCCCGACCCTTCCCAGATCGAGTTAAGCGGCGCTTCGCGATACAGCCGAGGCATGATGCTTTCCTCGACATAGCCTGGACCCCCGTGGCATTCGAGCGCCTCGACCACAAGGCTCGGGCATCGCTTGGTGTTCCAGTATTTCGCCACCGCTGTGCCAATGCGGGCCAGCGCCGCCTCGGCCGGGTCATCCATGCGGTCCATCGCCTGCGCCACCCGTAGCCCGAGCGCCAGCGCGGCCTCGACCTCAACAGCCATGTCGGCCAGAACATTTTGCATAAGCGGTTGCTGGATCAGGCGTTTCTGGAAGGCCGATCGATGCGAGGTGTGATGCAGCGCTTGCACCAGCGCCTGCCGCATGATCCCCGCCGAGGACATGGCGCAATAAAGCCGGTTGCCCGTCACCATCTCGATGATCGTGCGAATGCCACGGCCTTCCTCGCCCACCATCACGCCGTAAGTGTCCTGAAACTCCATCTCGGTCGAGGCGTTGGACTTGTTACCCAGTTTGTCTTTCATCCGCTGGATAAACAGGTTGTTGCGGGTTCCGTCGGGCCGCCAGCGGGGCATGAGGAAGCAGGAAATGCCCATGCCTTCAGTATTGGCCAGTACGAGAAACGCGTCGCACATGGGGGCCGAGCAGAAGAATTTGTGCCCGGTCAGCAGGTAGCCGTCACCGTCAGGCCGGGCCACTGTCGAATTGGCGCGCACATCCGATCCGCCCTGCTTCTCGGTCATGAACATTCCGATCATTGCGCCGGTTTTTTCGTTCGCGGGGATGTCGCGCCGGTCATACTCGGTGGACAGGATGCGCGGCATCCATTCCTCTGCAACTGCGGGCGCCATGCGCAGGGACGGCACGACGGAATAGGCCATCGCCATCGGGCACATCACGCCGCCTTCGGGTTGGCTGAACATATAGGTCAGAACCGACTGGCCCAGATGACCGGCATTGCCCTCATGATGCCACGCGAAATTGTGGACCTGGTTGGAAATCGCCAGGTCCATCAGGTCGTGGTAGGCCGGGTGAAACGCGACTGCGTTGATGCGCATGCCGTAGCGGTCAAAGGCCTGCAGTTCGGGCCCATGACGATTGGCCTGATTGGCTTTCTGGAAGGTCTCGTCCAGCCCGGTCAGATGGCCGACATGCGTGAAATGCCCGGTATGACCCGCCCCGCCCATATGCGAAGCCCAGTGTCTCAGTGCGCGGTCATCTGCCCACAGGTTCTGATCGCCCATGTGGGGGGGCATGTTGATGACCTCATGGGTCGGCAAATGCGCTATCGGATCGCGTGGTGTCATGATGTCTCTCCCTGCAGTGAGACTAGATGCCCAAACCATCCTGCGGCAAACCCAATTTCTTGATCTCTGTGTTCAGCTCAATTAAACAGAACTATGCGATTTCGATCCTTTGACAGCCTCAACGTCTTCCGTACCGTTTCCGAGCTAATGAGCTTCACAGCGGCGGGCGAAGCCTTGAACATGTCCAAGGGCGCGGTGAGCTATCAGATCGCGAAGCTTGAGGATGAATTGGGCGTGCGCCTGTTCGAGCGCCGCCACACCCATATCCGCCTGACAGTGGAAGGCACGCGCCTGAAAGACGCAGCGACACGGCACCTGGGCCGCCTCGAGGCCGTGATATACGAAATCAGATCAACCGTTGAAGAACCGCTGTGCGTCGGCGCCCATAGCTGGTTCATCGCGCGGTGGCTCGGCCCTAGGTTGTCCGACTTCACCCGCGCCAACCCTGATATTTCGCTAAAGATCGAGCCGATCAATACCAAGGCCGATCTGCAAAACCCCGCCCTCGATCTATCGATCTTCTGGTGCGACCCGTCGGTCGAAAACATGGAAGTTGAGGTTCTGCTCAACTCCAACACCCGGCCGTTGGCTAGCCCGGACACTGCTGCCCGTGTCGAAGCACTTGGTCTTGAAAACGCTTTTCAGGAAATCCCGCTTTTGCCGGACGCATCCGGCATGGCCGCCTGGCGCGACTGGCATGATCTCGCGGGACTGACATTCGCGCCGAGAAAGAACGCACTTTCGCTGCCGGACGCCAACAGCCGCCTTCAGGCGGTCATCGCCGGAAATGGATTGGGGATGCAGGACGAGTTTGCGGAGCCAGAGATAGAAAGCGGTCGGCTTGTGTGGCTGTCAGACATTGCCATTTCCAACTTCGCCTACTGCATCGTTCTGCCAGCAAAGCCTACCGCGTCACCTGCAACGGAAGTGTTCAAGACTTGGATAATGGCGCAGGGGGTGTGACGGCAACCAAGTCGCAAACACAAATCCGTCATCAATTCCATGAGTGAAGGTCTGTCCCGCCAGGCCGACTGAAGTCGAACGGCCTTCGGGACAGCGCGGTTTTTCGTTGTGGCAGGGTCAACCCCGCCATGGTTCAGGGCCTTCGGGTATCGTTGTGTTTCTGCCTCGCACGATTGCACCCTCGGCATCATACATCGGCAGGCTGCACAACTGCGCTCTGTACGTGGCGCCGTCCGTGCCGATCACCCCCACTTCTGTACCCGGTCCCATATTCGGGTCATCCATCCGCACCAGCGCGACACCGCATTCCTGGTAAGGCGACCATGTCGAGGAACATACCGTGCCGACGGATTTGCCACCAACCGAGATAGTCCGCCCGCGTTCCGCGATTCCGCCGCACACCCGCATTCCGAAGGTTCGCGATCGTTTATCGGCCTTTTCCAAGGCTGCCTTGCCGTTGAAATCCGGCTTGTCCATCTGAACAAAATGTCCGAGACCGGCGTCAAAGGGTGTAGTTGTGCTGTCGAACTCCGCCTGGCTCATCAGCCCTGCTTCGATACGGCGCGCACGGAATACTGGCGTGCCGGTCAGGATCATCCCGTGCCTTTGACCCGCCTCCCAAATGCGGTTGCCGACCTTCTCGGCATCGTTTTCCGGCCGTAGGTAGAATTCCCACCCAAGCTCATTGGAAAATCCGGTGCGGGTGATGATGACCTCTTCCCCTGCAATCGACACGGTCGCGATGTCGAAATAGCGCCATGGATCGGGGAAATGACCGTCAATGGCGTCACGCAGCACGTCCATCGATCGGGGGCCTTGTACCTGTGAGACCCAGACACTCGGATCCGAAATCGTCACGTCGAACTCATGCGCGTGGGCCATGTACCAAGTGTAAAGCTCGCCATCGGCCTGAGCCATCCAGAATCTGTCTTCCGCAAGGCGCAGCATGACACCGTCAGTGATCATGCCACCATGATGGTAGAGGGCGAAATTGTAAGAACATCGGCCGACCTTTACCCGGCTCACGTCACGTGCAAACACCCGGTTCGCGAATATCTCGGCATCCGGCCCCGAGATTTCCACAGGGAATTCCCCGGTATTGCGCAGAATGACCTTCTGTCGGACAGCCCAATACTGCTCGTCATCGGTAACGTGGTTCAGCCGTTCCGGGGTCATGCGATTGCAGTAGAGCGAGTATTCCGGGTCGAAGGGCAGTTCCATGTAGGACAAGGGGTGCGGCTTCATTGTCGAACTCAGCTCGATTGGACGGCGGTCCTCGTTCGGGATTGCCTTGATGGTGTAGCGTTTGCTCAGAATGCTTTCGTGCATTTACTGGATTCCGTATTGAATGTTGGTTTGAAGAGCGGCCAAAGCTCGCTGTCATCTCATGATGAAAGGGTTCGCAGCCGTGGTCTGTTGCGCAATCCAGACAGATTTCACCTGCATGAATTCCTTGATCGCCTCTTGCCCGCTTTCCCGCCCCTGACCGGAGCGTTTGAAGCCACCGAAGGGCGTCATGAAGCTGACAGCGCGATATGTATTTACCCAGACAGTACCTGCCTTGAGCTTGTCCGACATCCGGAAGGCCCTGCCGATGTCCGAGGTCCAAACCCCGGCAGCCAACCCGAAGAGGATATCGTTGCCGATACGGATCGCGTCTTCCTCGGTGTCGAAGGGGATCACCGACAGGATTGGGCCGAAGACCTCTTCCTGTGCAATCCGCATTTCGTTGGAGACGCCGGTGAAAATCGTCGGCTCGACAAAACGGTCCCCTTTCGCGCCATTGCCGGTATAGGGTTTGCCGCCCAGAACGCAGGTTGCCCCGTCTTCTCGAGCGACGTTGATGTAGTGGAGAATCTTTTCGTATTGCGGCGGCGTGGTCACCGGGCCGACATGAGTGTCCATTGACATCGGGTCGCCGATTTTGGCTTCACCAGCCACCTCGACCAGACGCTTGACGAACCTGTCGTGAATTGAGCGTTGCACCAGAAGCCTCGACCCGGCAATGCAGGTCTGACCGGTTGCGGCAAAGATGCCCGAGATCGCGCCCATCACGGCGGCTTCGAAATCGGCATCCTCGAAAACAATGTTGGGCGATTTGCCGCCCAGTTCCAGCGTGACCGGCATGATCTTTTTCGCCGCCGCCTCATAGATCTTCTGTCCCGCGAGGTCAGATCCGGTGAAGGCAACCTTGGCGACGTCCGGGTGCTCCACCAATGGCGCGCCGGTATCGAGGCCGAACCCGGTCACGCAGTTCACCACGCCATCGGGGAAACCAGCCTCCTTGACCAGGTCCATGAATTCGAGGGTCGAAGCCGAGGTGAACTCGGACGGTTTGACCACGGCTGTATTGCCAGCCGCCAGTGCTGGAGCGAGCTTCCAGGCCAGCAGCAGGAGCGGCGAGTTCCAGGGCGTGATCAGCGCGACCACGCCCAAGGGCTCGTGCTTCGTGTAGTTGAAGATACCCGGCCGGTCCGAGGGCAGAACCGCGCCTTCGACCTTGTCGGCCAGACCGCCATAATAGCGGTACCACTCGGCCAGATAGCGGGTCTGGGTGCCCATTTCGGCAATCAGTTTGCCGTTGTCACGCACCTCCAGTTCGCCAAGGCGCTCGGCCTCGCGCTCGATGGTCTCCGCCAGCTTGACCAGAAGCTTTCCCCGGGCCGTCGGGCGCATCTCGGCCCACGGCCCCGTCTCGAAGGCGGTCTTGGCAGCTGCAACGGCGCGCGCCACATCTTCGGTGTTTCCCTTGGCGATCTGCGCCCAGACCTCGCCCGTGTAGGGGTTGTCAGTGTCAAAATATTCGCCGCTCGCTGGTTCAACCCAGGCGCCGTTGATGTAATGCTGATAGGTTTTCATGATGTCACTCGTCGTCCTGGTCGGGCTGGAACACGATGCGGCCTGTGACCCGGCCATGTTCCAGATCCTCGACTGCCTGGTTAATTTGCGAAAGCGGACGCCGCTCGATCGGCATCTGCTTGATCTTGCCTGCGCGGACCATTTCGATCAGCGTGTGCAATTGCGGCGAATTGCCCACATGGCTGCCGCGCACGGTCATGGCCTTTTGCGGCAGCCAGACTTGAGGCATCTTGAAATCCCCGCCGCACTGCCCGACGACAATATAGCGCCCCGCCTTGGCCAGAGCGCGCACGGCGAGCTGGCCCGTAGAGGGGCCGCCGAATGTATCAAGCACCCCCATCAGGCGGCCATCTGCTAGGCTCTGCAACTCCGCAACCCCATCTTCACGCGTGCTGTTCATGATCTTCATTGCGCCTATCTCCAGCGCCGCATCGAGCTTGGCGTCGTCGATATCGACGGCGATAATGTTATCGATCCCCATGGCCCGCGCGATGGCGATGGCATTCATGCCAAGCCCCCCGCATCCCAGGATCGCCATCCACTCACCCTCCCGCAGCGCGCCCATCTTCTCCAGCGCGTTGTAGACGGTGATGCCCGAGCACGCGTGGGGCACGACAGCGGCCGCATCAAGGCCCTCGATATCGACAAGGAACTTCTCGTTCTCCACCAGGCAATGGGTGGCAAAGCCGCCCTTTTGCTTCAGCCCGATGATCCGCATATTCGGGCAATCGCTCTCCCGGTCGTCCAGACAGGCCTCGCATGTGCCGCATCCGATCCAGGGAAAGACGAGAACCTGCTGTCCCGGGGTGACCGTCGTCACCTCTTGGCCCACGGCTTCGACAATGCCGGCGATCTCGTGGCCAAATGTCATCGGCAGTTGCGCGCCGCGGTCGGCAAAGGTCAGCTTGCCCTCTTCGCCAAGGTCCATATAGCCTTTCTGGACATGCAGGTCCGAGTGACAGAGACCTGCCGCCGTAACGCGCACCATAACCTCGGCCCCGCTGGGCTCCGGCAATGCATTTCGGCGTTTTTCGAAGGGCTGGCCCCATTCAATAAGATCATAGCTGGTGTATTCGGTCATGAGGTTTCTCACAGCATGGATGGGATAAGTGTGACGATGCCCGGAACAAGATAGAGCAACGTGATCGCTATCGCGAAGATGGCTACGACGCTCCACGCCGCGCGGTAGGTCTTGCCCATCGGGAGGTCTGGGGAAGCAGCCTTGAGCGCAAACAGCGCGTAGCCAAACGGGGGCGTCACCGAACCAAGGGTGACGTTTATTAGGTAGATTGCCCAGAACCAGATCGGGTCGAACCCAAACGCGTCGGCGATCGGCGCGTAGATCGGCACACTGACCAGCATATAGGCGATCACGTCGATGAACATGCAGGCCACGAGCGTGATGAGCATGGTCGCCAGGAAGGCCGTCAGGCCAGTGAGGTCCTGCGCCAAGAAGAATTTCAGGAAGCCTTGCGATGCGCCGGTAAAGGACAGTATCTGAGCAAACAGGCTGGAGGCGGCAAAGATCGCCATGATCGAACCGGTCAGAAGCGCCGCCTCGACAAGGCTGTCGGTCAGGAACTTGAGGCTGAGCTTTCGATAAAGCGCGGTTGTGATCAGGGCACCGACGACCCCGCTGGCCGCGGCTTCCGATGGCGTGGCAACACCAAGCAGGATAAACCCAATGACGGAGAATATGACCATGAGGAACGGCACGCATTTCAAAAGCAGCCACCCCAGGCTGTCGCCATCTTCGCCTCCGTTGGCGTCGTCTTCCGGGGCGAGGCTTGGGTTGCGCTTGATCCGCACCCAGACATAAAGACCGGTCAGGGCGGCAATCAGCAGCCCCGGCAGCAACCCAGCGACAAGTAGCCCGGCAATCGAGACATTCACCAGGGATCCCAGGATGATGACGACGATGGATGGCGGAATGATGGGGGCGAGGCTTGCGCCTGACAGGATCGTGGTGATCGACAAGCCTTCGTCGTAGCCGCGCTGGTTCATAGAAGGCAGAACCGAACGCCCGAGCATGGCTGTCACCGCGACGATGGAGCCCGACAAAGCGCCGAAGATCGTGGAAAGCGCGATCACGAGGAAATAAAGCCGTCCCCGCAGCCTGCCAAAGATGCGGTTCGCCGCGTCGAAAAGCACTTCCGTCGACCCGGAGCGAAACAGCAGATCACCCATCAGAACGAACATGGCCACGGTGCTGAGGGACACTATGGACGTTGCCGTCAGGATCGAGTTCGCGACCAGCCCGAACCCGTTCGAGCCAAACAGCATGAAGACCGCGCCAATGCAAATCGCGAAGAACGCAATGAATACCGGTAGTCCCGTCGCAAAGGAGCCGAGCAGAAGCCCCAGCAGGATCATAAGGGTTTCGGCCCAGCTCATGCCTCATCCCTCCCGATCAGGGCAGTTGTTAGGAAGATCAGCGCAACAACGCCGAAACTGAATGCTATCGGCGACAGCAAGGCCCATTTGGGCACTTGAATAACCGTGTTGGTCAGGATGCCCGTCGAAAACTGCTTCAAGGCCGACGAGGCAACGATCCACGCCGCCAGCGCCGCGACAACTGCCGAAGCCAAAGCCAGAACTCGGCCCCATTTTACCGCCACGTCATCGCCCACCGCTTCGACAAGGAATGTGATCGCGATATGCTGGTTGCGGCGGGTCACTTCGGGCAGCGCGAGAAAGATCATCGCGGGCATGATGAAGCTGATGACGTCGTTGCTCCATTTCGTCGGAGCGTTCATGGCGTAGCGCATGAAAATCTCCATCACGAACAGACCGACGATCCCCGCAAGAAGAAGCGCTGAGAGGAACGCCATCCCCCCCGCAACTCCTTTTTCGATCCGCTTCAGCGTCAGCATTTATTGGGAAAGCCCAGCTTTGACCGCCAGTTCACGAATGCCTGCCGCCACATCTGCATCGGTGTCCATCGCCAAGCCCCACATGGCTTCCGACATCCAGGCTGAGATATTTTCGGCCTCGCTGGCGTTCATGTTGGTGATCGCCATGCCCTTTTCCTGAAGCTGGCCCAGCTCCATGTCGGCGATGCGCGTCATTTCTTCGAGCGCGTAGAGTTCCGTCTCGGCCGCGGCGCGGGTGATTGCCGCCTGCGTGTCGGCGTCGAGCGAATTCCATTTGTCGAGGTTCATGAACATCCAATTCGACAGCGATCCGAAATCAGGCTGCAGAACATGGCTGGCAACCTCGTAGAGCTTGAAATCGACCAGCCCAGTAGCGCTCCAGGGAGCAGCGTCGATCACGCCATTCTGAAGCGAAGAGTAGATCTCGCCACCACCCAGAGGAACAGGGCTGCCGCCCAGCTTCTCAATGATCGCGATGTATGAGGCATTGGCCCGCACCTTCATACCTTCAAAGGAATTCTCGCGCCCTTCAACGTCCTGATTGGTCACGAAGCGGAAACCACGCTGGCCCAGCGGCATGATCCCGATCACCTTGATGCCCAGGGTCTGGTAATAGGCGTCAAAGGCGTCGAAAATGCCGCTTTCACGCCAGGTCGCCGGATCGACGGCGATCCCGTCGGCGGCCATGCCGATCTTCGTAGTCCCCGCGTGATAGGCCGGGTGTGTGAAGATCATGTCGATGATGCCGGTCTGAAGTGGTTCGACCAGTTCCAGTGGGCTGATCGCTTCGGGCCCGACAACATTGATGTCGGTATTACCGCCGGTATGTTCGGCCACCTTGGCTACGAAGGTTTCGACATTGACGCGATAGGTCGCCTGGTTCGATGCCCAGGAACTGACCATTTTCAGCGTTTCGGCCATTGCGCCAACGCTGGAAAGGCCCAAGACGAGCGCTGATACGGCAGCATATTTTGACAGTTTTGCGATGATCATTTTGTCCTCCCAAGTTTCGAGCGCCCCCAACGCGGAAGGACGCCTTTGCAAGGGCAGCTTTGCAAATGCTGTGGGGGTGACAAAATTATAACGCGAATATGGGTGCTATAACGAATTTGCAACGCAGTGTTAGGCGGCTGACAGAAAGGTTTTAGCCAAGCCCGCCTGTTTCAACCGGCCTTCGATGCGTTCATCCGGCAGCCATTCCTCAAGCCTCGCGCGCAGCTTCAACAGCCGCACGAAATCAATTCCAGTGCTCAAGCCGATGCTTTCCAGCAGATAGGCGCAGTCTTCTGTCGCGATGTTCCCCGTCGCGCCGGGGGCGAAAGGGCATCCACCGAGCCCCCCAAGCGCTGAATCGAAGCGCCGAACGCCAACCTCGGCGGCAGCCATGACATTGGTAAGCCCCATGCCCCTGGTATCGTGGAAGTGGGCGGCTAGTGGAAGCGGGCCGACCAAGTTCGAAATGGCGGAAAACATCCTGCGCACCTGGAGCGGATTGCCGTAACCGACCGTGTCGGCGATGTTCAACTCGTCCGCCCCGGCGGCGGCCAGTCTTTCTGACAAAGCCAGAACGCGGTCTTCTGGCACCTCGCCTTGGATGCTGCACCCAAATGCGGTCGCGATAACCGCCGACAGGGCAACCTTGCCCTTCAACCCGCGCGCATCGCGTTCCGTCACGAGGTCCTCGAACTCTGTCACCGACGCATCGGTCGGGCGCCGGACATTGGACATGTTGTGCGCTTCGCTGGCCGACAGAACGAAGGTGATCTTGTCCGCCCCGCGCCCAAGGGCGCGGATACCACCCTTGAGGTTCGGCACAAGCACCGCCGCGGTAAAACCTCCGATGGCCTTTACTCCCTTCAGAACTTCGGCCGCATCCGCAAATTGGGGAATGGAGGATGGCGGAACGAAAGAGGTCACCTCGATCTCCGAAAACCCGCAAGCCACCTGGTCTCGGCACCAGTCGAGCTTGGTTTGGGTCGGAAGGATCCGGCCAACCATCTGCAACCCGTCGCGAAGGCCAACTTCGCGCAAGTCCACCTTGTCAGGAAAAGTCATGCGTTTCATTGCCCTTTGAACTGCGGTTGGCGCTTTTCGTTGAACGCCCGCACGCCCTCGCGCCGGTCCTCGGTGTTGATCGTGCGGTTATAGGTTTCGATCTCGAAGGCCAGCCCATCGGCCAGTGACATCTGCGCACCGCGATAGATTGCCTGCTTGGCCTGTCGGACAGCGATCGGCGCGTTGCGCGCCATCGCCTCGGCGGTGTCAAGCGCAGCCTCCAGCAGTTCCCCGATCGGGAAGACGGCATTGGCAAGGCCCCAGTCCAGCGCCTCGGCGGCGCTGAACGGGCGGGCCGACAGGATCACCTCCTTGGCACGCCGTTCGCCGATGGCCCGTGCCAAGGTCTGCGTGCCGCCGGCACCGGGGATGATACCGATCCGGGTTTCGGTCTGGGCAAAGCGGGCGTTGTCGGCGGCATAGATGAAATCCGCAGCCGCCGCGATTTCGCAGCCTCCGGCATAGGCCGCACCGTTCACGGCGGCGATGATCGGCACCGGGCAGCCCAGAATGGCACGGATCATGCGTTCATAGACCAGATGCTGAAGGCCCCAGTCATGATCAGACATCCCGTCGCGTTCCTTCAGGTCGGCCCCCGCGCAGAACGCCTTTTCGCCCGCGCCCGTCATGACCACGCACCTTGTATCCCCGGGATCGAGCGCCAGGTCCTCGTAGAACTGGACCAGATCACGAGCCATCTGCGTATTGAAGGCGTTCGCAGATGCCGGCCGGTTCAGTGTGACCTGCAGCACGTGGTCACGCGGCGTTGTTATCTCGAGTGTCGAAAATGAGGAAGTTGTCATGAGGTGATCCATTGCCGTTTTCGATAAGATCAGCGGCTCAATGCGATCAAACAATTAAAATGTTGGCAGTGATGCCATGCAGAAATTCTATGGCGGGCGGCCGCACGTCAAATGTCTTCGACAAGATCCGATTCCGGATCAGCCTTCCATACGCCCTCTTCAATCATCGTGGCGATTTCGCTGGCAAGAACCTTGATCACCGCGTCCGTGGCTCTGGTGTTTGACCTGTCCGGCGGCATTGCCAGAACGAGTTGCCGGCGGATGGGAGGGGAAACAAAAGTCCGGGCTTCGAGCACTCCCGATTTGACCTCTTCGGAAACCGCCGACAGCGGGATGAAAGCATGATAAGACCCGTCAGCGACGAGTGACTTCAACACCCAGAACGCGTCACCGCGCAGCGCGATGTTCAGAGAAACGCCTGCCTTAGAAGCGGCATTGTCAACCAGCATCCGAATAGCATGGGGACGGCTGGGCAAAACAAGCGGCAGATGCTCCACTTCGGCGATCCGGATCTGCGGGCCGAGGTCGGGCAACGAATCCGGAGGGCTGATCAGCGCGATATCCTCGTAAAGCAACTCCTTACAGCGCAGGTGCAGGTCAGCCGCAGGTCCGTAAAGAAACGAAATGTCCAGATCGCCTCGCTGAAGCCATTCGATCAGGTGGCCTGAATAACCTTCGACGATCCGGAGTGTGACCTTGGGCAGCTCGCGCCGCACTCGTTCTACGAGACGCACGGCGAAAACGGTGTTCACGCTGGGCATTAAACCGATCGCAACGTTGCCTTTGACCACTTCATCATTCGAGCGGATGTCGTCGACCGATTGCTCCAACTGGCGGATCAGGCCGGAAACACGCCCAAGGAGTTTTTCCCCCGGTTCGGTGAGTGTCATACCCCTGACATGGCGCGCGAAAAGCTGAACGCCGATCTCATGCTCCAACAGCTTAATGTGACGCGACAGGGCCGGTTGCGCCAGGCGCAATCGGTCCGAGGCCGCGCTGAGTGATCCGGTTTCCGCAACGCAAATGAAAGTCTTGAGCTGCTTGATATCCACGTCGACGCCTTCGAATTTCGTTATCGTGGATATACTTACTTTCGCATATTTTTATTTCCGTCAATGGAAAAGAGTAAATGTGGTTTTGCAAGAGGCCACACGAGATTTACAGAAATGAACCGCCGATGAGCAAATCTGACACCTTGAACTCCGCTCCAATCACTGAGGCCATCACAGCGTTTGCGACGGGTTCTCTAGATGAGGGCCGATCTGAGGCCGCGCTGCGCATGACACGCATATCACTGTTCGACTGGCTGGCTGTTTCGATCGCCGGGCAGGACGAGCCGGTCAGCCGGATCGTCAGGGACTATGTCGCGACCGAAGGTGGTGTCGCTGAAGCTACGGTTGTCGGAACGGCGCAGAAGCTGCCAGCGCGGGCAGCCGCAATGGCCAATGGCACGATCAGTCACGCACTTGACTATGACGATACCCATTTCGCCTATCTCGGGCATCCCAGCGTCGTCGTCTTTCCTGCGAGTTTTGCTTTGGCGCAAAAGACCGGAGCGAGTGGCAAGACGTTTCTGGAAGCATCGCTTGTCGGTATGGAGGCCGCAACCCGCATCGGCGCCTGGCTCGGGCGCCACCACCATTTCGTCGGGTTACATTCCACCGCAACCGCAGGTGCCTTCGGCGCGGCACTGGCCTCGGCCCGATTGCTTGGACTGGACGTGCGGGGCGCAGGAAACGCCCTCGGGTTGG
The DNA here is from genome assembly GCF_056536985.1 of Ruegeria sp. CH8. Taxonomy (NCBI): domain Bacteria; kingdom Pseudomonadati; phylum Pseudomonadota; class Alphaproteobacteria; order Rhodobacterales; family Roseobacteraceae; genus Ruegeria; species Ruegeria sp. CH8. Next base: position 33,961 of record NZ_JBQFQR010000031.1, read on the forward strand.
TCGCAACGCGCGCCTCGGGTTTGCGGGCACAATTCGGGACAATGGGCAAACCGTTTCATGCCGGCATGGCCGCGTCCAATGGTGTCGAGGCCGCGCTTCTCGCCCAGGCAGGATTTGAGTCCCGTCCCGACACACTGGAGGCCGACCAGGGTTTCGCGATTACGCACGCCGCAGAAATGCGGGCTCCGGACGAGATACTGGACGGCCTTGGCCAGTCTTGGATGTTCGAAGGGGTGCTGCATAAGTTCCATGCTTGTTGTCACGGTGCACACGCGTCGCTTGAGGCCTTGATCGAAGCGCGTGACAGTCTGGGCGTAAAACCGGACGAGGTTGCAAGTGTCACGCTTTCAGTGCCACCGCGTTATCTGAAGGTCTGCAATATCCTTGAACCCCAGACGGGGCTTGAGGCGAAGTTCAGCTACCGCCAGTGTTCCGCGATGGTTCTCGTGGGCCAGGACACGGCTGCCTTGACCACCTATTCTGACGCCGCCTGCCGCGCCCCAGACCTCGTTGCCCTGCGCGACCGCGTGGTGGTGAAAGGCGTTGACGGATTGGCGGAAACGCAAGCAACGGCCCGGATCACGACCAATGATGGCCGAAGCGTTGAAATCACCCACGACATTGATCGCATGGGAGGGCTCGCGTTACGCGAGCAGAAGATCAAGGCCAAAGCTCAGGCTTTGCTGGGCGAAGACTCCGCATCCGATCTTTGGAATGCCGTGGAGGCAGCGGAGCCTGCCTCCCTTGATGAATGGTTGCGGGGCCAGAACGACCCAGACACCTGCACCAAGCAAGCTGCATCATAAAAACCTGATATAGCACCTATCCATGCATTTTAGTTTTTCAATGCCAACGCAGATGCGAGTTCTGGTTTGAACAGACACCCTACCAAGATATGCGCGAACCGGAGAATTTTATGGCACAATCAACAAACAAGGTGGACCTGACTCGTCAGCTCGCAGAGTTCGTTGCTCGCACAAGCTTCGATGACTTGCCGACCGAGGTCGTCGAACAGGCGAAACTCTTCATACTCGATACCCTTGGCTGTGCTTTGGGCGGTCGCGTTCAGGCCAGGGAAGAGGTTTCCTGGGTGACGGGGTTCGCCGCGGCTCAAAAAGCGGGTGGATATTCCACCGTCTTTGGCGAGGCGGGAAAAACCAGCGCTGTTACAGCCGCGCTGACCAATGGCGCCATGGCACATACGATTGACTTCGACGACACGCATATGCCGTCGATTTCCCACCTCGGATCGTCTCTGGTCGCCACGACCTTTGCCCTGGGCGAGGAACTGCAATCGAGCGGCAAGGAGATCATCGAGGCCTTTGTCCTGGGCTTCGATGTGGCCGGGCGCATCGGGCGTTGCACTATGCCGACCCACTACAAGTTCTGGCATCCCACCGCGACCTTCGGGGGCATCGGCGCAGCCGCCGCCGCAGCGAAGCTGCTGAAGTTGGATGCTGTTGGCATCGAGATGACCATGGGACTCGCGGCTGATGCAGCTGGCGGGCTTCGCTACGGCGTCGAGAATGGCGATTTCTCAAAAAGTCTGCATCCTGCCATGGCAGCGATGAAAGCTGTGCTGTTTGCCCAACTGGTCAAAGGCGGTGCGACCGGCCCGCTTGGAATCCTTGAATATCCGTCTGGCTTCTTCAACGCCTTCTCGGAAGAGCCAAACCCCGAACCTCTTCTCGACCGGTTGGGAGAATACTACGAGGTCAGCATCGGCGGTCTGAAATCGCTTCCGACAATCCAATGCAGCCATACGGCAGTGACAAAAACGCTCGACCTGGTCGCCGAGAACGACCTGCAAACGGAAGACATCGCTGAGGTCAGCATCGTACAGTCCGAGACCATGCCAGGACAGGGCATGAACTATGCGCCAAAGAGCCCCCTTGCAGCGCGTCTCAGCACGCCTTTCGCCGTGTCTCTGGGTCTCAAGGACGGTGCAGTCACGCTCGAACGCTTCTCGGACGAAACTCTTGCCGACCCGGATATTAGCGATCTGATGCCCCGCATCAAGATCGAGGCCAGCATGGAACTGGCAGAGAAATACCCCAATACTGTTGCCGCCCTCGTGGATGTCAAAACCCGCGATGGTCGGGTCTTCTCAGGGGAACAGATTTACGCCAAGGGCGACCCGAACAACCGAATGACCCCGGAGGAAATTGCGGCAAAGTTCCGCACGCTGGCGACCGGGGCGCTTGGTATTGAGCGAACCGACCGGGTGACTGCTGACATCCTCGCTCTGGAGGTCGCCGAAGACCTTCGCGAGGTCACCAAGAGCCTTGGCGCGGCCTGACGTCGACCCGGAGAGAGTAGCATGGCAAACCCGTTTTCCGACCTGCTGGTGGTGTCTGTCGAACAGGCGTTGGCGGCACCTCTGTGCACATCGCGCCTCATCGATATGGGCGCGCGGGTGATCAAGATCGAACGCGCCGGAGGCGATTTCGCACGGGGCTATGATGCCTCAGTCCACGGCGACAGTTCGTATTTCGTCTGGACCAACCACGGGAAGGAGTCGGTGGTTCTGGACCTGAAATCAGAAAGGGACGCCGACCTGATGCACTGCCTGCTGGCGAAGGCTGATGTCTTTGTCCAGAATCTCGCGCCGGGCGCGATGGCCCGCGCGGGGTTCGGATCGGAGGAAATGCGCAAGAAAAACCCGCGGCTCATCACCTGCGACATCTCCGGTTATGGCGACGATGGTCCGGCCAGCGCGCTCAAGGCCTATGACTTTCTTGTTCAAGCCGAAAGTGGTCTGGTGGATGTGTCAGGTGCACCGGAGGACCTTGGCCGCATCGGCGTTTCGATTTGCGACATTGGGGCAGGGATGACAGCGCACGCGGCGATCGTCGAGGCGCTCCTCTATCGCGAACGCACCGGCGAAGGCTATGGCGTCAGCGTATCGCTCTTCGGGGTGGCGTCGGAATGGATGAACGTGCCGCTGATGCAGTACGAATACGGCGGCAAGGCCCCCAAGCGGGTTGGCCTGATGCACCCTACGATCCAGCCCTACGCAGCCTTCAAGGTGAACGACGGATCCCAGGTCATCATCGCCATCCAGAACGAACGCGAATGGGCACGGTTTTGCGACAAGGTACTGGAGCGACCGGGCTTGGCCACCGACGAAAGGTTCATCAGCAACAATGCGCGGGTTGAAAATGTTGAGGCGTTGCATGACATAATCGGCAGCGTTTCGCGCGCGCTCTCGCGGGAATCATTCACCACAAGACTGGCCAACGCGGATATCGCATATGGCTCCGTCAATTCTGTAGCAGCGCTTGCCGATCACGCTGGACTGAAGCGTGTCCGCGTTGCGACCACCATGGGCACGGAAGTTACCATGGCAGCTCCGCCGATTCATCGATCCATCGACGTAAATGACAGCCTGCCACCACCTCCGACTCTTGGGCTGCATACCGCTAGCGTCTTTGACGAGTTCGGAGGCTCGTACCAGCCCATAGACAGTTCAGCGAATGCTCGGGGATGAATATTGGGCCTTTCCTCTGTCTTGGCACAGCCGCTCATATGAACGTCTATTCAGCACAGTAGAGTTCGGGCAAATGGTTGAACCGTTGAGTTCCCTCTCGCAGCGCAAAGTTTCTGCGTGGATAAATCGCGCCGTATCCCGCACTTGCGCGTCCGCCCGCGATGCAGCGAAAGGTCGCTCTGAACTTCACCGCCCGAGCAATGTTGAATGACCCAAAACGGGAAGCGCAGGGCTTCGCTGCGTAAAGTCTTCTGCACTCGCAAAGGAATGTTGCATCAGCAGTAGCCGCGCGCGCATAAGGCGGATTAGTCCCGCGTTGCGGTCGCACACGTCAACGGCAGCGAAGGGTCGTTTTCCAAAAATCCTGTACGGAAGATTCCATCCCGCCCTGTTTTGCGCCGAGCCTGAATTTAGCCCTGTTGCATCAATAAATACCTTCTGCTCGGCAATTACAGACTGTGTCCATCATACTCATGGACGTGGGTGGCCTGTTCGCGGGTATGGGCAATCTCTTGGACCACGGCTGCAATCTTGCTGGATGAAACTTGATGCAGCTCACCGACAACGGCCTCGGCGCGCTCGTAGCTGTCCGGAACGCCTTGGCTATTAAAATGGGCGGCAGCGGTGGAAATGTCCGCGTCTCGCCAAGTCGCCGTGGTGCCGACTGAAACGCTGTCATGATCGTTATAGCGGGCCAGGAACTTGTTTCCGTCGAGACCGAAGCTGTTGGCGGTCGCCACAATGTCATCACGCACAGCCAGCCACTTTTCGGCCTCGGACGGGTCCAAGTTGTCCAACTCGGCCGCCTTCATGGATGTGGTGTAACTGTCGTCAGCAACAGTGTACGCCTGCAGGTCGGTGTCGTATGGGCGTAGCTCGGCAACATCGCCCTTCAGCTCTCCGATCTGCACGTCCATTGCGGCACGCAGATGCGGATCTTCGACCTCACGTGCAAGAGCCTCCATGTTCTCGATGGAGTTCACAATGTCCTTGGTCTGCTGTTCGTAGTTCTCGAAACCGGCCTGACCCAGAGCGGATTGCATATACTGAACATAGCGATCACCGGGCGACTGGTAGTCGTCGGAATCCTGAAAACCTTTGTCGCCGGACAGATCAGCAAGGGACGAATAGTAGGGGTGATACAGGTCGTATTCCTGAGCATCGTTCATGTGCTGAGAAACCAAAGCCTGCATATCGTTCAGATCAACCGGTTCCCCTGACCGCTCCGCAGCCTCTAATTCGATTTTCAGTTCTTCGACCAAATCTTGTTGCACCGTATGTTCGTCAACACGGCGGTTGGCCTGGTCCTCGATGTTGAAGCTCTTTGAAACGATGGCTGCACGATCAAAGCCCATCGCCCGCTGTTCTTTCTTTATGATGTCGATCTGCTCTGAAACGCGATCCTCGCGCGGGGCGGATTGATCAAATTGGGAATAGGGTGCGAAGTGTTCAACTTCGTTCAAAAGATAGTCTGTACGCGAAACCATAGTTTTTCCTTTGCGAGTTGATGGATAACTCTGTGATGGTTCTGCCTGGGGCGTTGGCGCGCTCATCAGGCAGACAGGGTGAACTCCTTAAAGGCTGTGTCCGTCATCGTCACCGCGCCCTTGCAAGAGCGGGTGTGTTGCGTGTGCGTGAACCTCTGAGAGTTCTTCTGAGATTGCGATGATCCTGGAAGAAGCAAGCTGGTGCAGCTCGTCAACAACGGCCTCAGCGCGGTCGTGGCTGTCCGACAATCCTTGAGCCTGGAAGTGGGCCGCGGCGGTCGATATGTCGTCGCTGCGCCATCCCATTGTTGTGCCCAAAGTGACGTTCTGGTGGTCGCCAAAGCGCGCAACAAACGCCTCACCATCGAGGCCATAGCTGCTGGCCGTTTCGGTGACTTCCTTGCGGATCGCCGCCCACTGTTCGGCCTCCGGATAGTCGAGGGTATCCATTTCAGCGGTGCCCATTCCCATCATCGTTGAATAGCGCCGGTCCTCGATGATGAAGGCTTGAAGGTCCGGATCGTTGGTGCGCATATCCGCAACGTCGCCCTTCAGCTCGCCAATCTGAATGTCCATAGCGACACGCAGATGAGGGTCATCAACCTCACGGGCCAGCCCTTCCATCTTGTCGATGGATTGCAGCAATTCTTTGGTCTGAGACTGGAAATCCTCATAGGCCCCCTCGCCCAAGGTGTCCTGCATATAGACCTCGTAGCGGCGTGCTGCCGGGGCATAATCTGCGGACGCCTGGAACGCCTTGTCATCGACAATATCAGCAAGGGCAGACAGATACGGATGGCTCTGTTCGTTGTCCCGAACGTCGCTGATATGGGCAACAACCTGAGCCTTCAGCTCGGGTGCTATTGTTTCCTCAGAACCGCCTAATTCGATGTGTCGCCGCAAGTTGCTCATGACTTCGGGGGACACATAAGACGGGTCTCCCGGCTCACCATAATCATCAAAATGATGGGCTTGATCCAACAGATGTTCCATTCTCGATACCATAGGTTCCTCTCCTTCAACGAGTTGGATGGCAAACTCTTCGATCCGGTCTTTGACGGCGTTGGCGCGCTCATCAAACAGATCCGACATTCTTGCGATGGAGAGAGTCATCACGTCGGCGGCCATGTCGCGGGCCGTAACTTCGACTTCCGGAGTGGTTTCAACAACCGACATTCCGGCCTGAACTTTCCACATATCGGTTTCGACTTCCTGCCGCAATCCGCGCTCAAGGCGGGTCGTCGCGGTCAGCTCAATTCCGTATTCCTCAGCAACCTCAACCTGGATGGAGCGCTGAACGTCGATGTTCATTTCGCTGCTCATACCCATAGCCAACCACTGCCCGTGTTCAACGCCTCGATTGTTCACAACGATGTGGACGTGGGGGTTGTCAGTGTCGTTATGGAACACTGTCAGGTAGTCCCAGGTATCCCCAAAATCACCGCTGCCAAATAGGCGGTCAGCGAACTCCAAACCGGCCTCATGAGCGGCGTCCGGATAGGTGCCTTCGGGAAAAGAAACGATCATGTGACGGGTGTAACCGTAGTTGGTTTTCCCGTTGAAATCCTCGGCCCAAGTCTCGATCAAATCACTGACCTGATCTGCATCGAGCGGGGTCACGCCATTGTCTCGGATGTCCAATACACCCTCTGCTCGGACGGTCAGATAATTGATCTGGCGGCGCAGCTCATGTGCGTTTTTCACCCCACCTTTGCGGACGTGTTTCACAACCGCCTCAGGCTTTCCAACCACAGCACCTAGCCGAGCCTTGATGGACGACGCCCGCGAGATCATGAACTTCATGCGCTTGGCGGTCTGCAGTTGCTGAGTGATCTGCTTGGAACGATCGACACCTTTCTGAGCCTCGCGGAAGGCAAGCTCCAGGAAGTCTCCTGCTGTCAGATCACGGGCAGCGGCATTCATTCTTCAGGTGTCAAATCGTCGTCGCGCAAGATTCGGCGAATGGCGGATTCAGGCTCACGGTTTCGGCGGGCCGCTGTGATCATCGCCTTCATGTCTTGTCGGTGCTGGATGATCGCGCGATGGAGGTTTTCAACATCGCGCCGGTCATCATCCGTCCAGATCACCGTGCCGCGCTTGGCCGATTTCGCAAGCTGATTGAGGTTGGTGTATCCACCCTGAACCTGCCGCAAGTGCCTCTGCCAGAGATCCACAACAGCGGGGTCAGGATCGAGATAACCGATCAGACGATAGACGAGGCGCTGGATGATCTGATTGCGGCTCTTGGCTCCGAGTACATCAACGGCCGCCTCCAGACGCTCCAGCGCATCCACTGGCAAGCGTACGGAAAAGACAGTTGTATCGGTGGGCATACTCAATGCATACCTATGGTTGTATTTTCAATTTGTAACACAACTACCTTATCCTATCATATTCTCCAAGAGGAAGCCGGGAGTGATTTTAGAAATCTGTATTTTCTAAAATTGCTCCCGG
>NZ_JBQFQR010000032.1:0-38262 GCF_056536985.1 Ruegeria sp. CH8
TTCGCAGGGCCTCTGACAATCCGGTGAAGTGAGGCCAAAGACATAAAAATGCACTTTGGAATTAAAAGTCGAAATGGCAGCTATGGGCTCGAAACAGGAATTCGTAGCAACTTGCTTGAACGTCCACTTTGCGGACTAAGCTGCCCTTAGCTGCGCTGCGGCACGTTTGCTTTGCTTGAACGACTGCTCAGCGGATAACGCGGACACGCCGCGTAAGAAAATATTCGATCAAACAGAGCGCATCGCCGCTTAGATGACAGTTCGGACATATCGCACATTTTTGTGTATGATGCCGCCGAGCCATACGCTCAAACAATTTCGGACAATATTTAATATGGAGACGATAGATGCAGCATTTGCATACCAAAGCCCGCAAAACTCTTGTCGCCTGTATTAGCTCGTTTTTTGTTTTCGCGCACGCAGTCTCAGCGGAGGCTAATTTCCAGACAACATGCAACCCAAAAGCGGACCAGGCTTTCAACGAAGGTCTGAATCTCATTCACAACATGATGTACATTCAAGCCGAAGAAGCGTTCAACAAAGCAGCGTCTGTGGATCCAACTTGTGCCATTGCACAGTGGGGCATCGCGATGTCGAACTTTCACCCTCTTTGGCCGGGCACTCCCAGTGAAGCCGAAACAGAGAGAGGGTCTGCTGCAGCGGAAAGACTCGCGTCAATGTCCTCCGAAAGCGCCGTTGAACAAGCATTGATCGACGCCGCTGTTGCTTTCTACGCCTCAAACCAGGAAGGCTACCGCGCTCAGCTTAAATCGTGGGCGGAGAAACAAGTGGCAGCTGCGGACCAACATGCAGACGACTTGGACGCCGCGGCGTTTGCGGCGCTGGCGCGCCTTGCAACGGCGCCGCGAGGGGCAGACGGAATCAAAGTAAAGTCGCAGGTGGGTGATACGCTCGACGCGCTTCATCAAAAGGCACCAGAACATCCTGGCGTCATTCACTACGCGATCCACGCCTATGACAATCCGCCACTCAAGGAGCGAGGCAGGCCGTACGCCGAGATTTACGATAAAACGGCTCCAAGCGCTCCACATGCGCTGCATATGCCCGCTCATATCTTTACACGAACAGGAGAATGGGAAAAATCAATTGATCTGAACAACCGGTCCGCTGAAGCAGCTCTTGAGCAATCAAAAGACGTGGTACAAAGCCATTATGCGCATGCGATCGACTACATGGTTTACGGCCACCTACAACTTGGGAATACAGACGAAGCTGCAGGGCTGGTCGATGAAATGCTCGCAATTCAAAATCATCAGGCCAGTTTCGGAAGCGCTTATGCGTTAGCGGCTGCACCCGTTCGGCTGCCTCTTGAGCAGGGACAATGGGACGTCGCGGCGGCACTGTCGCCTGAGATGCATCCGGTCATTCCATGGGAGAAATTTCCACAAACTGTAGCCATGCGGTGGTTCGCGATCGGTATCGGCGCGGCCCGTAGCGGTGATGTCGATACAGCGCAGAGCGCGCTTGCCGAGCTCAAGTCTTTGCACGCTGTGATGAAGGAGCGTGGGCAGGGCTATTGGGCGCAGTTGACCGAAGCACAGATCATGTCGGTGGAAGCCTGGATTGAACTGGCGGGTGGGGGCTCTGAGACCGCAGTTGCTAAGCAGGCAGCCGCGGCTGATCTCGAGGATAAGATTGGCAAAAGCCCGGTCACACCCGGACACGTCCTTCCGGCACGAGAACTTCTCGGGGACATGCTGATGGAGCTTGGAAAACCCAATGACGCTGCGGTCGCTTATCAGGCGACGCTGGATCTTTCTCCAAACAGAGCAAGAAGCCTCGCGGCACTTCAATAAGTGGCAACAACACACTTGGTCGTTGCTTTGTAGTTTTTGCAGCAGCATCGATCGATTTGGGCAAAAGCAGCCGCATAGCGATCATGGCCCGAACGACTGCCATGCGGACTAAGCTGCCGCTCGCGGCAACTGCGAAAAACAGCATCCCAATAGTAGCTTTGCGCTACCAGGAACGTCAGCTGCACAAAGTTATTTTGGTTTCATTTTGCGCTAGTAAGTTCCGTCGCCGCTTTCTTCCAATGGCATCTCGTATCCTGCTAGCCTTAAGCCCTCCATTATTCTTTCAATCAACTCATCGGGCATGCCTCTCGCGCGGTACGGCGCACGCGGATCCTTGTAAAAATTGGGAAACTTTGTCTTCAGCTTCGCCACAGTCTCTTCGGCCCTTTTTTTGTCCCCGTTGAGCGCATAGCAAGCAGCAAGACTGGCCAAAGTGTGGTGAGACGTGGCCCCCTTGGAAAGAGCCACGTTTATAGCTTCCTCGTAGTCGCCTTTGCTGATCGCATAGAGATGTTCGGCATTTCTGAAGCCGGGGTGTAATTTCGGGTTGAGCGCCCTTGCGCGTGCAATCCATTCGATGCCGTTTTCGAAGTCGCCCGAATAGGCCAGGAATATCCCCAGATCAGCCAGAATCCATGAGTCATTCGGGTTTAATTCGACGGCTTTCTGGGCGTATTTGTGGAACACGTCCATGCTTTCTCCCAGCAGGCGGCTCCGCACCGCCAATGAATAGTAGGCGTCCGGGTTGTCACGATCCGCAGCGATTGCATTTCTGGCGGCTTCCTCGCTGAGCTGCGCCCAGTTTGGATCGACATCGTAGGAGTTCTTATAGGAATCCAGATAGTTGTAGGCCAACCGTGACCAAGCCAGGGAAAACCCCGGTTCCTCCCTAACCGTGCGCAGAAGGCAGTCCCGCGCCCTGCGGTGTTCCGGCAACGCAAATGTTTGATAGAACCAGTGCGCCGTCATGTAACACTCGTAGGCGTCAAGGGTCTCCGGCGCTTTTTCCCGGATCAACTGGAGCATTTCCGTTTTGAACAAGGGCGCATCGCTTGATCCAACCAGCGAGGCGATCTTCCGCGCGATCTCAAGCTGCACATCCAGAACGCTCGCAAGGTTAAGGTCGCGTTCAAACGGCCCCGGCGCTTGAAGCTGCAAGCAGGTCCGAGCATCGATGAAAGTGGTCGTCACCCGTATTTTCTCGTTCGACCGCTGCACAGTTCCACCGAGGATGTAATCGGCACCGGTTTCATCTCTGATTTTTCTGCAATTGGCATTATCCCCAAATGCAACGCCCGTTTCAGGTGCCAGTACGAACAAGTTCGTAAACTTCGCAAGCAAAGCGTTGATGTCGCGGGTGAGACCATTGCTGAAGTATTCATCCGCCGGGTCGCCACTCACGTTTTCAAAAGGCAGGATCAAAATGCGCGGTCCGGTCGGCAGGGCTTGTTCCTGGTGTGAGGGATATAACTGGTACACAGCCAACGCGAGAACCACGGCAGCCACCGCCACCAGCGAGCCGACTTGACGCGCGCCCCAGCGTGACATTGGTTTCACAGATTTTTCGGCGGGCCAGGTCCAGATTTCGACGCTTTTCGTGATATTCTTCAGACTATGCACACCGGAATACCCGAACGTGGCATCCACCTTGCCCAAGACCTGATCTGCAACCGGTTTGGACATGATGACCCCATCCGGCGGCGCCAGCGCCTCAAGCCGCGCTGCAATATTTACACCATCACCCAGGAGGTTTCCGTCCTGATCCATCACATCGCCCAGATGCACACCGAAACGGAACCTCATCTGTCCGGCTTCCGGTTTTCCGGCATTACGCGCCTTCACTGCTTCCTGTGAACTCAACGCGGCCCGCACCGCTTCCACAGGGCTTGCGAAATCAGCAATCACGCTATCCCCGGCACTGCCAAAAATGCTCCCCTCGTGGCTCTCGATCTGGGCATCAATCAATGCTCGGCAGGCTGTCAGTTCTGCCAACGCGGCTTCTTCATCCTCGCCCATCAACCGGGAATATGCCACAGCATCCGCGACGAGGATGGTGGTCAATCGGCGATCCATCGTTGCCTCCCGGTGAACCGATAGTACACAACGCGCGCGCAGTTTTGTAGCGTGCAAATTATTGCACTGTTTTCCTTTGCCCGCGAAACGGTGCTGTCAGACGAATTCTAACCAGTCTCAGTTTGCCGCAGAAACCACGAACCTATCCGGAACAAAGTTGACGCCACTCGCTAAGAGCGGCAGCGCGGGTCAGCTTGAAGATGTCTCGGCTGGCGAGCGATCTTTCCTGGTTGAAGTGGTTGTAGACGGAGGAATGGACGGCGGAGAACTTCTGCAAACTTCGCATGCACCTGAAACGTTGCATGGCGCGTTCGCGTCGTCGGATAGGAAGGTGTGAATTCTCAACGCGGTTGTTGAGCCACCGGCCCGTCTGTTGTTTTTCGAGTGCACCCAGTTCTCTGAGCGCAGCCTTGTAGGACGCGAAGCGATCCGTCACGATCTTTTCTAAACAGCCATGGCGCTTCATCGATTTCTTGAGGAATTTCAGTGCTGCCTGCTTGTTTCGGCGTTTGGTGACAACGGCTTCCAGCACCTCACCTTCGTGATCAACGGCCCGCCAAAGATAATGCCGCTTGCCATTCACCTTCACGAAAACCTCGTCCACGTGCCACTTCCATTTGGAGAACGCACGCAGCTGCTGAACACGCTTCCGCCTTATCGCAGCAGCAAACATCGGGCCAGACCTGTTCCACCAATATCGGACGGTTTCGTGGCTCACCTCAATTCCCCGTTCCTGCAATACGTATTCCACGTTTCGAAGCGACAATGGGAAACGAACGTACAGCACTACAGCCAAACGAATGACCTCGGGGCTGGTTTAAAAGTATTTGAATGCGACTGTTTAATCATGAGCGGCGGCTACGAGAGCACCCTACCCGCCTCAACCCAAGTTCTTCTGACAAGACCGATCGCGGAAGTTCATAGTTGAAATAGATTTATCGCATTTGTTAAATTGACATCATGAATATAAATGCACTAGATCTGAACCTTCTCAAAGCTTTCGATGCCCTCTATCAGGAACGCCATGTGGGAAACGCCGGGGCGCGGATCGGGCTGGCGCAACCGTCGGTGAGCAACGCGCTCAACCGGTTGCGGGCACAATTTGATGATCCGTTGTTCCAGCGTAGCCCTGGCGGCATGATGCCGACCGAGCGCGCCGAGGAATTGGCCCCTCAAATCCGTCAGGCGCTGGACCTTGTCTCGAATATGCTGACACCGGCAGAGTTTGACCCGATGAAGTGTGACGCCCGGGTGACCATCGCCGCCGCAGATCTGGTTGTTTTGACACTTGCGCCGTCGGTGATGAAACACCTTGAACATGCCGCCCCAAATCTGCGGGTTAGTTTCGCACCTTTGGACAAGGCAAGTTCTCTGACAGAACTGGAGGACGAAGCCATCGATTTGGTAATCGGTCACTTCGGCCACCTGCCCGCACGGCTGCATCGCCGCCCGATCTTGAAGGATGGCTTTGTCTGCATTGCGCGGACCGATCATCCTTACGTGGGGCCTGATCTGACCCTGGACATGTTTCTAAAGGCCCGGCACGCGCTCATGACGTTGAGCCACGATTTTGAAGGCGAAGTAGATCGCACCCTGAAACGTCAGGGGTTACGTCGTAACGTCGTGATGACATGTGCGCAGTTCACGGCCTTGCCGTTTGTCATCGCGTCCTCCGACCTGATCGCAACCGTTCCCGCATCGCTTGGAGACATCGCCCAACGGGCCGGATGCGCGGTGCTGCCTTTGCCGATTGAGATGCCGCCGTGGCAATCAGAAATGATCTGGACACAGAAAAGCCAGGCCTCACCATTGGGAAGGTTCCTGGTCAAGGTGCTCGAACAAGCTGTCCCGCCCAACCGGCGACCGTAAAGTCATTGAGCTTGCGTACCCGTGCGGGCCAATGCGTCTGCGACGTCCAGCGGCCCTTTCCTCAACACCGCGTACGACAGCACTAAATCACACCCACGACCCAAAGCTAAAGGTTGCCAGAAACTACGGGTCGGATTTGAAGGTAGCACCCTGCGAAGGCGCAGATACCGAATTTGATCCGGTCAGACCTGTCAGTACGAAATCCGCTGTGCTCGGACTGCTTGCGAAAGGCAGGTCGTAAACAATCGCCAACCGGCTCAGGGCTTTGACATCCACGTCATGCGGCATTGGCGACATCGGATCGATGAAAAAGAACAGACCGTCCAGCCGGCCCTCGCAGATCATCGCGCCAAGCTGCTGATCGCCTCCCAACGGGCCGCTGTTCAGCGCGGTAACCTGAAGTTCGGGCAAGGCGGCGCTGATGCGGCCACCGGTGGTTCCGGTGGCGAACAACTGCGCCTGGCGCAACGTGTCAGCGTGGGACCGAGCCCATTCGACCATCAGGTCTTTCTTGGCGTCATGGGCAACCAGCGCCAGTTTCAGCGGTCTACCTGATGAATTGCTCGACATAACCCGCCCCCAAACCAACCTCTTCATAGTGATTACGGCACATGTCGATCTTGGTAAAGACGTCCTCGTAGCCCATGGTTTTGCCCCATGGGTCGACATAGAGCATCACGCCGTTGACCTGGAAATAGGTGATCATCTCGTCGACATCATCGGGCACAACCAGCGTGTGGGTTTCGCCCGGCGGCTCGAACACATAGCCGCCTTCCTGCGCCACCCAGTCATGTTCCAGATAGTGCCAGCGGCCTTTCAGAACAAAGCCGTGAACGGGCTGCGGATGCCGGTGCCGCGACAGAACACCGGATTTCCGCACCCGCAGCAGGTTCATCCAATATCCCTGCGACCGGTTCAGGCACAAAGGCCGGAACGAGACGTTTTCGGTTTGCGGTACCCAGACGCGCTCATCCTCGGCCACAGCGTCGGGAATGACGATCTCATCCTGCGCATCCTTGGGAAAAGGCAATTGGTAGGGCATTCTGGGATCGTCGTCCTGTCCTTGTACTGGCATCAGGTATTCTCCTCACATTGCAGAATAGCCGCCGTCCACGGGATAGACGGCTCCGGTCACGAAGGCGGCCTCATCCGACAGCAGCCACGCGGCCAGTGCCCCCACTTCCGCAGGTTTACCCCAGCGGTCCAGCGGCGTTCGGCTTAGGATCGGCCGGTTGCGGGCCGGATCGGCGCGCAGAGCCTCGGTCATTTCGGTTTCGATCCACCCCGGGGCAACCGCATTGACGCGTACGCCGTCTGCGGCCCATTTTCCGGCCAGCGCCTTGGTCAGTTGCGCCACCCCGCCCTTACTTGCGGAATAGGCCGGGACCAGAGGCCCTCCGAAATAGCTGAGCATCGAGGCCGTGTTCACGACCGCTCCGCCCGACGCGGCCAGCATGGGCTGCGCAGCCAGACAACAGCGCATGGTCCCGGTCAGGTTGATGTCGATCACCGTTTCAAAGGTCTCGATCTCGTATTCCGCACCGCGGGCCAGAACGCCTGCGCAATTGGCCAGTCCGTCGAGGCGCTCAATCTCTCCAAAGAACGCGGTTACGGCCTGAGTATCCCGCACATCCAATTGCGCGCAAATGTCGTCAGGGTGTTGCGCGGCATAGGCCGAAACCTCGTCAGCCCCGACGCCGGTTGCGGTGATACGCCATCCCTTGCGGCGCAACTCGCCCGCGATACCAGCGCCAATGCCGCGGGTTCCACCAATAACAACGGCGTGTTTCAAGGGTCAGTCTCCTTCCGCAAGAAACGCCTCGACCGCGTCTTTGCGAGGCATTGGGGCAACTGCACCGTACCCTTGGGTCGAAAGGGCGGCCGCGGCGTTGGCATAACGTGCGGCCTGAAACGGGTCATCACCCGCAACAATACGAGACAGGAAAGCACCGTCAAATGTGTCGCCCGCAGCCGTGGCATCCACCGCCTCGACCTGGCGGCCTTTGACCCGTTCACGTTTGTCGGGGGTTGCGACCAGAGTGCCCTCGGCCCCCAGCGTCAGCGCGACGATTTTAGCGCCCAGGTTCAGGTAGAAATCAGCAATGGCATCCGGGTCGGACAGGCCGGTCAGTTGCTCGGCGTCGTCCATCCCGGGCAGCGCGATGTCGCACTGCGCCATGGCAGCATGGGTCACGGCCCGCGCCCGCTCGATGGGCCAGAGCTTCAGCCGCAGGTTAGTATCGTAAGAGACCATACCCCCGGCCTCTTTCACCATCCGGATGGCGGCAAACACAGCATCTGCAGCGGTGTCGGAAATCGCTTGGCTGATGCCTGACACATGCAGGATCTTGACCGATTGCAGCGCGACCACCGGCAGATCATCCGGCCCCATCCGGCTGCTGGCGGACCCGGCGCGGAAATAGCTGAATTCATGCCCCTTCGCGCCGTGGGTCACGAAATACACGCCGGTATGGGCGTCCGAGACCTGACGCACGGTCGAGGTGTCAACGCCTTCGGCCTGCCACAACTCCATGAAGGAGTTGCCGAACGTATCCGCCCCAATATGCGTCACATATCCAACGGATGCCCCCTGTCGTGCAGCGGCGATGGCACAGTTCGAGGTATCGCCGCCATGTCCGGGCAGATAGTTCCCGTCGGGCTGCTGGTTGAACTCCAGCATCGGTTCGCCAAGGCACAGAATATCGGGGGTCATTGGTGTCTCATTTCCGAAAAAGGGGTCAGCCCCGAAAGGCTGACCAAGGTGTATGGGAGGATTATTCGGCCGTATAGCTTTGGCCGACACCCGGAATCTTCCAGATGCGGAAGTTCGGGATTTCGGGGTCTTCAAAGTTCATGTCGCCATCGACCCAGATATGCAGGTGGTTGGAGACCACATACATCGCGCCATCCGGGCCCCATGCCAGCGTGTCCGGCCAGTTCATTTCCGGGTGATAGACGAAACGGCTGACCTGACGGGTGGATTCATCGAATTTCATGATCCCGTCCAGCGACAGCGCGGTCATGTAGATATTGCCCGTGTTATCCGCGGTCATCCCGTCGGTGTTCGAGGGCAACACGGCGGCAACCTCAACCGCGTTTTCGATTACGGTTTCATTGGCTTCGAAATCGCGCAGGGCCTCGGTCGGCAGGCTATACAGGTGATTGCCGGTCAGGTTGGTCCAATAAAGCGTTTCCTTGTCGCCCGACAGCGCGATGCCATCGGCTCCGGTGCGCATCCCGCCGTTTTTCAGAACCGGGCGGTCGTCGATGTTGAAGAAAAAGTTCGGCTCGTCATTGGTGAAACGATGCTGATCCAGAATACGACGCACCGAGTTGGTGTTGCTGTCATAGACGATCAGACCACCATGCAGCGGGTCACAGAAAATGCCGCTGTCGGCGATATAGGCAAAACCGGTGTCATTATCGACGGCCAGATCGTTCAGGAAAGAGCATTGGCGGTCGGCCTCTTCTGCGGTGAAGATATAGCGCTGGATTTCCTTGTTCTCTTTCAGATCCCACAGCACCAGCTTTGCGTCGCCGTCTTCGAACGGAGGGCCAGCCACGTGGCCCTGATCAAGGATCCACATCACGTCGTTTCGGTCGATTTCAAAACCCAGCACGGCCTTCAGGCCATCGGGGTTCGACATGCTGTTCATGTCCTCAGACGGAAATGCCTCCAACTCCCACGTGTCGCCGTTCTTGACCAGCTTGGACAGGGACGAGGGGATCTCGGCCCCGCCCCAGCGCGCGGTTGAGACATAGATGTTGCCCTGACTGTCGACCTTGGCGCCCTGAATCAGCGCCTTGCCGAAAATTTCACTGCCCTCCCAGGCGGATTTTGTCGCCTCGTCCTTGACGGCATAGGGCAGACTGTTCCATTCCGCGACGACCTCGGGCCCGTTCGCGAGCGCCGGGGTGGCCAGAACGGCGGTAAGGGCCACCGTGTTGAGCATTCGTTTCAGCATGTATTCCTCCCTTGCTGAGCTCTGGTGTCCCGCAGGTTGTTGCGAGCAACCTGTGGGGCGTTTTAGCATTTTAGATGCGGCCGTATTTCGCCAGACCTTCGCGCAGCGAGCCGCTTTCGATGATCAGACGTGCCTGTTCGGCTTCGCGCTCATCAATCTCGCCCGCCATTTCCAAGATGGTTTCAGCATGCTCACGGGGAACCACAACCGCACCATCGATATCAGCCACGATGATGTCGCCGGGGTGGACAATCACACCGCCCGTGTCGACCTCTACATTCGATGCCAGCGTACGGACGCGACCCAAAGTGGTGCCCGGGTTAACGCAGCGGGAATAAACCGGGAAGTCGTAGTCGCGCTTGATCTCAACCAGATCGCGCACGCCACCGTCTAGAACGGCGCCTTCGTGTTTGTTGGCCACTGCACCAGCGGTCATCAGACCACCCCACAACGCCACATCGGTGGTGCCGTTGGTCGAAATCACGATGACCGAGCCGGCCTCGGATTCGTCGATGGCGTCCAGCGCGTGCTGCGGCGGCAGGAATTCGTCGGTGGGGCCTTCCAGAATTGTTACGGCCGGGCCGACGATCTTCTTTTCGTTGATACGGGGCTTGATCGAGGCGGGCAGAAAGCCGGTCTTGCCCGCAACCTTGTCCACGGCATCCGCGACAGATGCGGTGGCCACGTCGCGAAACCCGGCAACGAGTTCTTGGGTGTTCATGAGAGTATCCTCTTACGTTGGGAAGATTGAAAGGATGCGGCCGAGAGGGTCGCGTTGATTTCTGCGCGGGCCAGGCTGATGTGCCCGGCCTCAAGCGCCCGGGCGGGCAGCAGGTTTCCACCCATGCCGACGCAAAGCGCGCCGGCGTTCAGATAGGATTGCGCGGTGTCAGAAGACACGCCGCCGGTCGGCATCAGGGCGAGGCCGGGAAACACGGATTTGACCGCCTTCAGGAACCCGGGTCCTCCAGCAGCATCGGCCGGAAAAATCTTGATCAACGCGGCGCCGTTTTCCGCATGATGGTGAACCTCGCCCGGGGTCATTGCGCCGGGCAGATAGGGCACTTTTGCGGCCCGGACTTCCCGCGCGGCAGCATCGCTCCAACACGGAGAGACAACAAACTCAGCACCGGCCGCCAACACCTTGTCAGCCTGACCAGCGTCAAGAACTGTTCCGGCGCCGGTACAAATTTCAGGATAGCGTTGGCGCAGTTCGGCGATCAGGGCAGCGGCATCCGGAACCGTAGTGGTGATCTCCAATGCGCCAATTCCGGCCTCGGCCAGCAGGTCGCAGGCCGTCAAAGCGATCTCAGGGTCGCTGTGGCGGATCACCGGGACAATTTGCGCCGATCGTAGGGTGCTGACCAAATCTACCATTTGTTCACCCAATGATCGGGATGCTCATCGTTCAGAACCCTTACGACCTCGCGCGCCGCGCATCGCTGCAGCACCGCGACCGAGCGCTCGGAATACCAGGCGGCATGGTCCGAAACGATGGTGTTGCGGCTGTGCAGCAGCGGATTGTCCGGCGCGACCGGTTCCTGTTCGAACACATCGATACCGGCGCCGAAAACCCGCCCCTGGTTCAGGGCATCGGCCAGCGCCGTCTCGTCCACCAACCCACCGCGAGAGACGTTGATCACGACCGAGGTCGGCTTCATCAGCGTGATATGATCGGCGTCCAGAATATGCCGCGTCTCGGGTGTCAGCAGCGCGTGGAGGCTGATGACGTCAGCGGTCTTGCACAGGTCGGCTAGGTCAACTTTACGCACGTCCGCCGCATCCGCCGTATCGTCCGTCAGGTAGGGGTCGAACACCAGAACCGATGTGAACCCTAGCGCTCGGAATTTCTGTGCCGCCTGTAACCCGATCTTGCCGCAGCCGATCAAGCCCAGAGTGGCGTTTTCGCGACCAGGGATCAGGGCAGCTTGACCAATGCCCCACTGGCCCTGCCGCACCTCGCCGTCGCGGGACGGAATGCGCCGCTGCACCGCCAGATACAGGGCCAGCGCGTGTTCGCTCACTTCGGTTTCGGCGCCGTAATCGGGCACATTGGCAACATAAATCCCGCGCGACCGCGCGTAATCCAGATCGATATTGTCGACGCCCACCCCATAGCGGACGACGACTTTCAGGTTCGGGCAGGCATCGATCACCGCCGCATCCACGGTGCGTTCCCGCACCAGGATGGCGACCGGGTCCAGCGCCTGCAATGCCGGGACCGCCTCAGTCTCCGGTTTGACCGGCGCGATCTGAGCGCCCTGCGCCGCCAGCACCGAGGTTTCGGTGTCATAGGTGGCATAGCCGGGTTCAAGGATTGCTATGGTCTGGCGAGTCATGTGACGGTCCCTCGGCATGGGTTACTGGGCCTGGTAGGCCGCAACGGCGGCGTCGAGGCGGTTCGGCCAGTCTTCACCAATCTCGCTGACGATGAATTCGCGCACGGCGGGCTGGGCTGCGGCACGGAACTGGGCCTTCTGCTCGGGGCTGACAGGGATAACTTCCATGCCTTTTTCCGACAGGATCGTGGTCGCGTTTGCGTCCTGCGCGGCGGTCATGCCGCGGTGGATCGTCTTCGAAATCTCAACGCATTGTTCGACCGCTTTCTTCTCGTCATCGGTCAGGCTTTGGTAGAACATGTCCGACATCAGATAGGCGTGCCAACTGAACACATGCCCATCCAGCGAGACATATTTCTGGTGCTGGTAGAGCGAAGCGTTGACGATATTGGTCACGCCATTTTCCTGACCGTCCACAACGCCCTGCTGCAGCGCGCCGGGCAGTTCAGGCCACGGAACCGGGGTTGCCGAGGCACCCAGGCTTTCCACCAAAGTTACCCAGACCGGCGCGGTCATGACGCGCATTTTCAGGCCTTCCATATCGGCCGGCTCGGCCACGGGTTTGACGTTATTGGTAAAGTTGCGTACGCCGTTGTCGGCCACACCAAAGTTGCGGATGCCGGTCTGGGCCAACATGTCCTCGGCCAGCGCATCGCCAAATTCGCTGTCCATCACCGCCCAGGCCATGGCCTGATCGTCGAACAGGTAGGGCATCGCCAGAACCGAGAACGGCTTGTAGACGGCCGAGATCGGGCCATCATGAATAGCCGCCATCTGAACCGTGCCCAGTTGCAGACCCTCCATGATCTCGGAGCCGCCGCCCAGTTGCGAGGCCGGAAAGATCTGCACGTCGATCGATCCCGAGGTCTTGCCCTCGACACAGGCCTCGAAAGCCAGCGCGGCGGCGTGTTTGGGCGAGCTCAGGTCAGCGGCCTGAAAATGCGCGTATTTCAGTTCCTTGGCCGAGGCAGCGCCCGCCGCGGTCATCGCAACAACAGCCGTGGCCGTCATCAGTTTCGACATGGTTTTCATGAGGTTCCTCCCTTTCATGTCAGTTCGCAAATCCAAAGAAGTTGGGGATGAAGGTGCTGACGCTTGGCACGAGGATGACCAGCAAAAGCACAACGAGTTCAGCCAGCAGCAGCGGCAGCACCGCCTTTGAAAGCCGTTCGATTTTCAGCTGTCCGACAGTGGCGATCACAAACAGCACCGGGCCGACCGGGGGGGTGATCATGCCGATGGTCAGGTTCAGCACCAGCATCATGCCGAATTGCAGCGGGTCGATCCCGGCGGAATAGGCGATGGGGCCGAGGATCGGCGTCAGGATGATCAGCGCAGGCAGCGTGTCGATGAAGAACCCGCAGATCAGGGCAAAACCGGCCAGAATGAACAGGATGCCCAGACGGTTCTCGGTGATCTGAGTGATCAGTTTGGCCAGTTCCTGCGGTATCTGCAGGTAGGTCAGCAGCCAGGCAAAGATCGAGGCCATCGCCACGATCAGAAAGACCGAGGATGTCACCACCGCCGCCCGCACGAAGGCCGCATAAAGCGTGCGAAGGGTGAAGGCCCGCATAAGGAAACCCAGGAACAGCGCATAGGCCGAGGCCACGGCCCCCGCCTCGGTCGGGGTAAAGACGCCGAACAGGATGCCACCCAGAATGATCGCGGGCATGATCAGGGCCGGAATGGCCG
The DNA here is from genome assembly GCF_056536985.1 of Ruegeria sp. CH8. Taxonomy (NCBI): domain Bacteria; kingdom Pseudomonadati; phylum Pseudomonadota; class Alphaproteobacteria; order Rhodobacterales; family Roseobacteraceae; genus Ruegeria; species Ruegeria sp. CH8. The sequence continues at coordinate 13,756 of NZ_JBQFQR010000032.1, forward strand.
ACAGGGTTGCGCTGCGCAACTCGATCAGGGTCGCGCGATGCTCGCGCCCGCGATAGCCGTAGCGGGTCGACACGATATGGTTGGCAACGGCCAGCGCGACGCCCAGCAGAACACCCGGCACGATCCCGGCCAGAAACAGCCCCGCAACCGTCACGCCGTTGGTCGAGATCGCAAAGATCACCGCGAGAATGGATGGCGGGATGATCGGCCCAATAGTGGCCGTTGCGGCGGACAGGGCACCGGCATAGTTCTTTTCATACCCGGCCTCGCGCATCATCCGCATGACAATGGCCGAAGGCCCCGCCGCGTCCGCCAGCGCCGAGCCGCTGATCCCGGCAAACAGCATGGATACCAGGATGTTCACGTGACCCAACCCGCCCCGCACATGCCCGACCAGAGCATTGGCGAACCGCAGCAGAGCATTTGTCAAACCGCAGGCCGTCATCAGCTCGGACGCGAGGATAAAGAACGGCACCGCCATTAGGGGAAAGCTGTCGATCCCGGCAAACATGCGCTGGGTCGCCACAAGCGGGTTCAGCGAGCCGTCGATGAAGATTGCCGAAATCCCGGCAATACCCATGGTGAAGGCGACGGGAACGCCCAAAAACAGGGTGGCGAAAAACAGGATGATCAGGGTTTTTGCCATGACTCAGCCCTCGACCTTGTCGCCGTCCGGGCCATGCTCGAACTCCTGATTGACAAATCGTTTGGCGAAGAAGGCCAGCTGGATCAGGAACAACGCGCAGCCGATTGGGATCGCCAGATAGGGGATGCCCCGTGAAATGCCGGTGGACATGGTTTCTTTGTTCCAGCCGAATTCGACAAACCGGATGCCCAGCCAAAGCATCGTTGCCATGAAGCCGAACATGACGATGACGATGCCCCAGCGCAGCAGGCGGGCCAGAGCGTCCGGCAACAGGTCAGGAATGGTGGTGATCGCAACCAGCCGCCCTTCACGCAGGGCAAGGCCCGCACCGCAAAAGGCGCCGAGGATCATCAGATGTCGGGCGACCTCTTCCACCCAGGCAAAAGATGCGCCCAATCCGTACCGCCCGACCACATTGGCAAAGACGATTGCGAAAACCGCAGCCAGTGCCGCAGCGACCAGCGCCCGGTTCAGGGCAACAATCCATGTCTCCAGAAGTTGCAAAGACGCCCCTCCCAATGCCGTCTCTCGGTGAGAATCAAAACTGGCATACAGTATGCCAATATATCAACACTAACACATTGTATGCCAGAGACATCGCTGCTACTGTCGACCCGAGGAGAGCGACATGAGCCTATTCAACAGACCGAAATCATTGACGGAATTGGTGACAGAAAACCTGCGCGAACGGATCATCACAGGTGAATTCGAACTGGGTGAGCAATTGTCCGAAGCACGAATCGCCAAGAATCTTGAGGTCAGTCGCACCCCTGTCCGCGAAGCGATCAACCGGCTCGAGATGGAGGGGCTACTAGTCGTTGAGCCTCAAAGGGGGTCGTTCGTGTTCAATCTGGAACCCGAGGAACTGGCCAAGCTCTGCGATGCCCGTGTCTGCCTTGAGACGACCGCCCTGACGTCAGCTATTCAGGTGAACCCGCAAGCGCTTCATGCCGCGCTCAGCGCCTGCGTCGATCGGATGAAAGAGGCCCGCGGGGCCGGAAACGATGCAGAATACCTGTTTCAGGATACGATGTTCCACCAGTGTTTTTTCGACTGCGCCGACAATCGGTTCCTGAACGACGCCTATCAGACGATTGCATTGAAAATGGCGGCATTGCGCAGCCGGTTGGGCTATCACCCGGACCACATGGCAAAGTCCTTCAGGGAACATATTGAGCTGGTCCAATGCGTCGAACAGGGCGACATTGCCAAGGCGCTGGACATCCTGAAGCTTCATATAGACCGGAAAGAAGGGTCCTATTGGAGTGATGCGACACAGCCCGACGGAACAGGATCAGGATAACGTTCGGCCGGTTGAAAGACCGGCGGCGCGCAGCCACGCGATAGCCCCGGCGATACCGGGGCTATATCTGCCAATTGGATCTTGCTCCAAAGCGCGTTGCGTTCCGGCCAGATGATGTGCATCAAAACAGGCCCACAACCGAAGCCCATTTCAGCCCGATCGCCAAATACCCACTGACCTTTGGCTCATCCCCGCATGTCGGCGTCGTACAGAGGGTTGCCCAGCACTTCGGCATCGTAGAACGCGCCGAGGATTTCAACCTGCAGGTTTGTTCCGGGGATCGCGCATTCGGTGGTGACATATCCCATCGCTATCGATTTTCCCACGCGATGTCCGTAGCCCCCGGATGAGACATAGCCGACGGCCTTGCCGTCTTTAAGAATTGCCTCGTCGTTCGAAACATCGATGCCATCCACGTCGATTGTCATGGTGACAAGTTTGCGGGCGACGCCGTCCTCCTTGAACTTCAGCGTAGCCTCTTTGCCGACGAAGTCCTTCTTCCAGTTGATGAAGACATCTATGCCGGCTTCGACCGCGTTGAAGTCCGGGCGGAAATCGGTGGTCCACACACCCCAGCCTTTTTCTAGACGCAGCGACATTAGGGCACGCGCACCGTACCAGCGATAGCCCAGATCGGCTCCGGCCTCTTCGATCGCCTCGGCCAGACGCAACAGGTATTGCGGGCGGCAGTAAATCTCAAAGCCCAACTCGCCCGAGAACGAGATACGGTTCAGGATTACCGGCACACCGCCCACGAAGGTCTGGCGCAGATCGCGGAACTTCAGCGCGTCAGCGCTGACATCGTCGCGGGTGATGCGGGCCAACAGCTCGCGCGATTTCGGACCCGAAAGGGCGATGCCGTGCCAATCATCCGAGACGTTGGCATAGCTCACATCCGCAGGCAGGTCCTTTTCGAACCAGCGGCGGTGCGCCTCCTGCATCGCGCCCGAACCGAACAGCATGAAGTGCTCTTCACCCAGGCACGCAACGGTCAGGTCGCCATACAGACGGCCCTTTTCGGTCAGCATCGGGGTCAGCGCCAGACGGCCGGGTTTCGGGACGTATCCGGCAAGCGTCTTGTTGAGGTATTCACGCGCGCCCGCGCCCTTGAACTCGTGCTTGGCGAAGTTGGCGATCTCAATGCCACCGACGGCCTCTTGTACGGCTTTCACCTCGCGCGCGACATAGTCGTGCGAGCGGTTGCGCTCGAAGGTGGGCGTTTCATGCGCGTCTTCCGGATTGTCCGCGAACCACAAGGCGTTTTCCAGCCCAAAGCCCTGCCCCATCACGGCACCCTTTGCGACCAAACGGTCATAAAGCGCTGTGGTTTTCTGCATCCGGCCCTTGGGCAAGGTTTCGTTCGGGAAAGTCATCACGAAGCGACGCTCATAATTTTCCGAGGATTTGATGGTGCCCCAGTCGGGCGTCGCGAACTCGCCAAACCGCGCCACATCCATCGCCCAGACGTCGATCGAGGGCTCTCCGTCGATCATCCACTCAGCCATGGTCAGGCCTACACCGCCGCCCTGGCAAAAGCCCGCCATGACACCCACGGCGACCCAGTAGTTTTTCATGCCCGGCACCGGACCGATCATCGGGTTGCCATCAGGGCCAAACGTGAACGGCCCGTTGATCATGTCCTTGATGCCAGCTTCACCGATGGTCGGGATACGCTCGAACGACATTTCCAGACGGTCGGCGATGCGGTCGAGATCGGGTTGCAGCAACTCATGCCCGAAGTCCCAAGGCGTGCCGTCCACTTTCCACGGGGTCGACTTGGGCTCATAGGTGCCCAACAGCATGCCCTGACGCTCCTGACGGAAGTAAATATTGGCCTCATAGTCGATACCGGCCGGCAGACGGCCCGCTTCGCCCATGCTCTCCATACGTTCAGCGATCAGCGGGATTTTTTCGGTAATCAAATAGTGGTGCTCCATCGGCTGCACCGGCAGGTGGATGCCGGACATATGGCCAACTTCACGTGCCCACAGGCCACCGCAGTTCACGACCTGCTCGGCGTTGATCAAGCCTTTCGGGGTGATCAGATCCCAGCTGCCATCGGGGCGCTGCTTCATGTCTTTCACGCCACAATGGGTGAAGTATTGCGCGCCATGCACGCGGGCCGACTTGGCAAACGCATAGGTCGCGCCCGAGGGATCGAGGTCACCGTCCTGCTCGTCCCAGAGGGCTGCGTAATAATGCTTAGGGTCGATCAGCGGGTGACGCTCGGCAAGTTCCTTGGGGCTGATGAACTCCTGATGCAGACCCATGTAGCGCGCTTTCGAGCGTTCACGCTTGAGGTAATCATACCATTCCTTGGTCGAGGCCGCATAGAAACCGCCGGTGATATGCAGGCCGACCGAATGGCCCGAGGTCTCTTCGATCTCTTTATACAGATCAATGGTATAGCTCTGCAGGCGCGAGATGTTGGGGTCCGAGCTGATGGTGTGGATCTGACCGGCGGCGTGCCACGATGAACCGGACGTCAGCTCATCACGTTCCAGCAGGACGACGTCTTTCCAGCCAAACTTGGCCAGGTGAAACAGGATCGAACAGCCCACAACGCCACCGCCGATGACGACGACCTTGGCGTGGGACGGGAGCTTTTTGCCGGACGTGCTTTCGTCTTTTTGAATCTCAGGCATAGGTGGTCCTTCTTAGTTCAGGGGCAACCGGCGGAAGCGGCCGGGCATAGCGGGGTCATGGAAATGGTCCAGCGGTCCGTTTTGGACCAGATGGTTGTGCCAATAAGCAAGCGCATCGCGATCCAGCGTCACGCCGAGGCCGGGACCTTCGGGAACAGAAATCACGTTGTTTTTCTGACGGAAAGGCCCGCCTTCGATGACGTCGCCGATCTGCCAGCGGAACAGCGATTGCGACGGCTCGGAAATCCACGGCATCGCCGCGGACATGTGCAGGTATCCTGCAGTCGCGATCCCGGCGTCACCGGAATAGCACCAGAAGCCCACGCCCATCGCCTCACACGCACCAATAAAGCGCACGGCGCGGGACATCCCGCCCAGCACGGCAAAGTTGGTCACGATGTAATCCGGTGCCCTCAAGGCGACAGCCTTGCGGATATCCGGCACGTGGGTCGAGATCGGAATGGAGAAGTGACGGCGCAGTTCCGCCATTTCCTCGAACGTGGCAACCGGGTCTTCGTAGTTGCGGATGTTGTAAGGCTCTATCTCGCGGAAGACACGCATGGCAGTGGGCAGGCTCCACTGCATGTTGCTGTCCAGACGGATCATCGCCTCGCGGCCCAGGCCTTCGCGCAGGGCCTTAACCGTGTCGATCTCAAGCTCGGGGTTGCCGAGGATCAGCTTGCCTTCGAACATGGTGCTGCCGTGTTCTTCGCGCATGCGGATGCAATAATCGGCCACGGCCTCGGGGCTCATCTCACCGCCTTCGCGGAACCCGAAATATTCGGTGAAAGGGATTTCCTTGCGCACCGCACCGCCCAGCAGACGATACAGAGGTTCCCCGGCCACTTTGCCGCGCAGGTCCCACAGGGCAATTTCGATCGCACCAAAAGCTTTGACCACTGAACTGTCATCGGTGTTCTGAACGATCTGCCAAGGCGGGACGCACAGGCTTTCGCAGCCCGCAATATCCAGCGGATCAGCTCCGATCAAACGTTCGCCCATCGCACGGACCGTATCGACGACATCGACCGAGGGTGCTTCGCCCAGTCCGACAATACCCTGATCCGTCTCAACCTCGATAATGGTTTTCGAGGTGCCCGGGTAATGCCCGCCGGTCCACCACATCGGCTTTTCCAGCGGGATATTGACCGGGGTCGCCCGCAGGCCGGTGATCTTAATACCAGGCATCCGGGATCTCCTCTTTGCGGCGGGCAACATAGGCGGCCAGCTCTTCCTTTTTGGCCTCATCCATTGCGGGTGGCTGATATTCGTTCAGCATCTGGTTCCAGCGCTCATAGGCGCGGTGGCGCATGTCCTTCGATCCACCCTCTTCCCAGCTTTCGACATTCTCACTGTCGCTAAGCTTGGGCTCATAGAACGCAGTCTGATAATTGCGCATGGTGTGGGCGCAGCCTAGGAAGTGACCACCGGCTTCAACCTCTGCGTAAGCGTCGCGGGCAAAGGCCTCCTCGCTGGTGTCCAAACCCTGGCTCAGCACTTTCTGGTAGGAGCCCAACCGATCCGCATCCATGATCAGTTTTTCAAAGCCGGTGCACAGCCCGCCTTCGAGCCAACCGGCCGAATGCAGCACAAAATTCGCACCCGCAAGCATGGTTGAATGCATTGAATCCGCTGATTCATAAGCCGCCTGCGCGTCTTCGATCTTGGACGCAGTCAGCGAACCGCCACAACGCAACGGCAAACCGGCCCGGCGGGCAAGCTGACCAATGGCATAGTTCGACATCACCGGCTCGGGCATACCAAAGGTCGGCGCACCGGATTTCAGCGACATTGACGACAGAAAGTTGCCCAGTACAAATGGCGCACCGGGGCGCAGCAGTTGAACGTAGGCACAGACCATCATCGCCTCGGCCATGGCCTGAGCGACACTGGCTGCGGTGCTGACCGGACCCATGGCGCCGGACAGGATGAACGGAACAACGATCAAACCCTGACCGCGCGCCGAATAGACACGAGCCGACTCGGTGACCACCCGGTCCACCAGCAGTGGAGAGTTCGTGTTCACGTTGCCCATGATCACGCAATTGTCTTCCATGAAATCCGCACCAAAGACGATCTCGGCCATCTCAACGCTGTCTTGCGCGCGGCTCATCTCGGTGATCGCGCCCAGATGCGGTTTATCGCTCAGCGTCATATGCGCGAACATCATGTCCAGATGGCGCTTGCTGACCGGAACGTCACAGGGCTCGCAGGTTACAAACCCGCCGTGATGCAGGTTCGGGTGCATATAGGTCAGCTTGACCAGCTTCTCGAACGACTCGATATCGCCATAGCGGCGCCCGCCTTCCAGATCGCGCACAAAGGGCGCGCCATAGACCGGGGCAAAGACCTGATTGCCCTCCCCGATCACCACTGAACGCTCAGGGTTGCGCGCGACCTGTTCGAAACTTTTGGGCGCCTTTGAACACAAATCGCGTATCCAACTGGCGTCGGCGTGCACAATGTCACCATTGATTTGAGCACCCTCACGACGCCATAATTCCAGCGCCTCGGGGTCATCGCGGAACGCGATCCCCACATTCTCGAATATCCAGTCGACCTGCGCCTCAAGTCGGTTCAGATCCTCGTCGTTCAGAGGGTCAAAATAGGCCAAACTGCGCTGGATATAGGGGGATGCCGGAACCGAACCCGGTTCTGAACCGCGGGACCGGGATTGACGTGTGCGCCGAGCCATTACGAGTCACTCCAATGTTTCGCGTGATACTATCCCCACGAAAACAGCGTTGTGACGCTTGAAAAATTGTATGATTTGCATAAACACAAATTATGCAAGAACTCTGGAAACAACTGGGGTCTCCCCGCCATCTGGTCGTCTTCGAGGCCGCCGCCCGTCTGCAATCTTTCACGCAAGCGGCGCAAGAGCTCAACGTGCAGCAACCGGCGGTCAGTGCTTCAATTAAGCAGCTTGAAACATCGCTTGGTGTTGTGCTGTTTCGGCGCAGCCATCGCCGGATCACTTTGACAAATGCGGGAACTCGTCTGTTTGCCGACGTCACCCGCGCCTTCGAGATGCTGTCACATTCCGCCACCTCGATCCGGCAGTTTGCCAGCAATGATCACGTCACGCTCAGCGCCTCTTCGGCGTTCAACAACTACTGGCTTGTGCCCCGTATCGCGTCTTTTCAGCATAACCACCCTGATATCGACCTGCGCCTGCAGTCCAGTGACCGGGAACCGGACCTGACCGTTGAAACAATCAGCCTTGCAGTGCGGCTAGGCGATGGCAACTGGCCAGACTGCGAGGCGCGACTGATATCGGACGAGGTGATCTATCCCGTCGCCTCGCCCCGCGTCATGGCTGCGGCAGTGACCCTCCGCAGTGTGCCGGGCCTGCTGAACCAACGTCTCATTCATCTGGAAGAACCCATCCGCGAACGCCCCTCGTGGGATCAATGGTTCCGCGAGTTTGGCATCACCGAGGTCACGCCCCGTAGTGGTCTGCGCCTGAACGATTATGCCCTGGTTCTGCAGGCGACAATGGCGGGCGAAGGGTTTGCCTTCGGCTGGCACCACATTGTCGGCCCATTGGTTCAGCAAGGTATCCTGGCGGCGCGGCCGGAATGGACGTGGAGAACCGGAAAGGGGTTTTATCTGGTATGGTCCAAGTCCCGCCCCCTGACGCCAGAGGCCGAGATTGTCCGCGATTGGATTCTGTCCGCCCGGGCCGTCGACTGAAGCCGCTATCCGGCATCCGCAAGGCATTCATCCGCAAAGGGCTGCGCCACCGCAGGCCAGAACGGCAGTTTGCGTTTGGTCAGTGCTAGGTTGTGGAACGCCGGCTGGGTGCCGCCGGGGCTGGCAACCTGCAGGATGTGATCCGAGATTTGGCTGAACGGGCCGTAGAAGTGGAACAGGGACTTCACCGCCACCACCGATTTCTCGGCCAGCCGGATACCGATCTGCTCAAAGGCTTCAGGGTGGTAGACCTGAACGCGCAGGTCGTTGACCAGCAGGTCGATATCGCCCTCCAGGCGCAACCAGACCACGGTGCCCATGGGTTCAAGACCGGTGCCAAGATGCTGACCCAGGCCCGTCTGAATGTTCATAACCTGTGCGGCCAGGTCGATCGGGTCGCCCGAAACCACAGCCGTTTTTCCACCAAGCCGAAGCGTCAGCCTGCTGCCGATGCCCGCGTCCTGACAAATACGCACCACTCCGGGATCCCAGAACAGACCGCTGGCAAAATTCGTCATTCCGTGCGCCATCATGGCATTCAGCAAGTGGGTAGCATCGCCCGGCGCACCGCCGCCGGAATTGTCACCCATATCCGCCAGGACACACAGCCCGGAACGCGTGCCAACCTGTTCAAGCGCCTCGGAGATTGGCAGATACCGCGTGGTCACCTCGTAGCGCTGATCAAAGAAGCGCCGGCCCAACTCCTCGGCGAGTTGCGCGGCCAGATGTGGTTGGTCATCTGTAATAACCAGCATCCGCGCGCCAACATCTTCGACATCTGCCCAAGGAAATCCGTGACTCAGTGAAACCGACAGCACGCCGGGTCCGAGCTGAGCCGCGGCCATCTCGGCCACAAAATCTTTCATCGCCCCGGCTTTGGTCAGATAGAGGTTCACCATACGGGTATCAAAATACGCCATCTTAGGCGTGATCTCGCCCGCATGTGCCCGCTGGGCCAGATCGAACAACTCGACCGCACATGCCGTAGCATCGTCGTGCGGGTATTCGCGGAAATGCACAATCAGATCGCTGGCTTGCAGCATCTTGTCCGTCAGGTGCGAATGCAGGTCCAGTGAAACGCCAATCGTTGCCTCCGGGCAAAGAACTCGAGCGCGGGCAAGAATGTCGCCCTCGCAATCCTCGATATGTTCGGCCACCATCGCGCCGTGAAGTTGCAGCAGGATAATATCTGCACCGCCACATTCTGCCAGATCAGACAGAATCTCACCGCTCAGCGCGTCATAACAACTGCGCGTGGTCGGCCCGGCGGGCTCCGCTACAGCGGTCAGGCTTTCGATGACCTGCCAGCCCAGAGCTTCGGCCTTATCACGCCACACATGCAGTGCCTCGGTCATTAGGTTTGGCGGCTCTTGGGTCGCCGTACCATGGCGCAGGAAATAATCCTCAAAACCTGACATCGCGGTCGGCATGGTGCAAAACGTGTTTGTCTCGGTCGACAAAGTGGCAATGAAAAGTTTCATGAATTTCCTGTCCCCAACACGTCAGAGGACGACTGCAAGAGCCATCCTCTGATCCCTGGCGATGTTATCGCGCTATTCGGCTTTCCACCAACGCTCCATAAAGCTGCTTCCATCCAAATCCAGATTTGATCCGAATTTCTCGGGCGTGCCGACACTTGGGCGCGTGGCAAAGACGTATGAGGCAAACATCGGGATCGCGACACCGCCCTGATTGGCCACGATATCCTGCATCTCACCATACATCTCGCGGCGCTTGTCGGTGTCCAGCTCAGCCCGAGCCTCAACCAGAATCTTGTCGAATTTCTCATGCGACCAAAGAGATTCGTTCCACGCCACACCGGATTGGAACGCCAATGAGAACATCAGATCCTCGACCGGTCGCCCGGCCCAATAGCTGGCGCACCATGGCTTTTTAGTCCAGACCTCGGACCAATAGCCATCATTGGGCTCACGTTTGACGGAAACGTTGATCCCGCATTTCGCCGCCGAGTTCGAAATCAGCGTCGCCGCGTCCACCGCGCCGGGGAAAGCGGCATCCGAAGACGAGAGTTCGACATCCAGCGAGTCCAATCCAGCCTGTTTCAGGAAATACCTGGCCTTGTCTGGGTCGAAAGCCTTTTGCTCCAGCTCGGCATTGAAATACTTCTGACCAGACCCGATCGGATGGTCATTGCCGACCTCGCCATAACCCAACAGAATCTTGTCGACCAGTTCCTGCCGGTCGATGCCCCATTTGATCGCCTGACGGATATTGTTGTCGTCAAACGGCGCGGCATTGGTCAGCATCGGGAAGGAATAATGCTGCGTACCGGCAACCGAATGCAGCGTAACGTTTGGATCACGCGAGACAAATTTGGCCGTCTTGGGGTCAACCTTGTCCGCAATGTCGACCGACCCCGCCGAGAGCGCCGCCATACGTGCGGTTGTATCCAGCAGCACCAGAAGTTTCCATTCGTCCACATGCGCGACATCAGGGTTCCAGTGGTTCACGTGACGGGCCAGATCTGCCGAGATCCCCGGCTGGAAATCCTTTAGTTGATAGGCTCCGCAGCCAATGCCGGATTGCCAGTCAATACTGTCACCTTCGGCCGGAAGGATGGCAAAACGGTAGTCGCTGAGGATGGCCGGGAAATCCGCATTGCCGCCTTCAAGTTCAAAAACGATGGTCTGTGGCCCGTCTGCACGCAGGTCCTTTACACCGGCCAGCAGAGGCGCCCCGGTCGAGGTTGAACCTTCACCACGGTGAAAATTGATCGAGGCAATCACGTCCTCGGCCGTCACCGTGCGGCCATTGTGGAACTCGACCCTGTCGCGCAGTTCGAAGGTCCAGACCGACGCGTCCGGCGATGCCTCCCAAGACTTCGCAAGCGATGGCTGCACGTTGCTGTCCGCGTCAATCGCGGTCAGGAAACCGTTCATGCCCAGGCTCAACGGGATCAGGAAACCCGCTGAGATCTGCCCCGGATTGAGCTGCTCGGTCGTCCCGCCGTGACCGATCCCGGCAATCATGCTTCCGCCCTTTTGGGGCGTCGCCGCGATCGCGCGATCCGCCAAAAGCGTCGCTGCACTGACGGTCATGCCGGTGGCCAGGACACCACGCATGAATTGACGGCGATTCACCTGACGCAATTGCAGACGCTGTTCCATCTGCCGCACGTATTGAAACTTATCCATTGATTGACCTCCCCTGGGTGTCCTTCTGTTGCCCGCAAGATCACGCACCAGTTTAGGCTTAACAATAACGCCACATTATGCTTTTTTTAGTGAGTTTACGCGACTTAGGGCTCAACCGCTTATGCATCAGGATTTAGCTGCAAACCTGCGTCACCTTTGTGCCGACTACCCGTCGGTGGCCGCCGTTTGCAGGGAAATTGGCATCAACCATCAGCAATTCGCCAAATACCTCAACGGTCGCAGCATGCCCTCGCCCAACAACTTGCGTCGTATCAGCCGGTTCTTCGATGTGGGCGAGCATATCTTGCTGGGCGATCCCGCAGAGCTGCGTCGCCACACCACTCAGTTGGCGAAAACCGAGGCAGACCGGCGGCGCGACCCCCTGATTGATGTATTTCCGGGGGATCTGCAACGGCTGCGGGCTTTTCTGGGGTCTTATCAGGTGTTTTTCCGCGCCCCGGACGATCCCAGCAAAGTCATCATCAACGTGGCCTTTCTGGATGAGCGCAATGGGACGGTCTACAGCCGGGTCGTCGAAGCGCTGAGCGAAGGAAAGTCATCGACGCGCCGCTGGACAAGATGTGACGGCAAAGCCGCATTCCGCGCAGGGCAGGTGTTTGTCGTCGATTCCGAGCGCGGCCCGGACGCGCCCCTCAGCCTTTACATTCTGAACAAACCACATCGCGACAAGTCCAAGCTGTTGTTCGGCACCATGTCTTATCTCGCGTCGTTATCCGGGCGGGCACCGACTTCTTCGCCCGTTGTCTGGAAACGTGCAGAGAATTACCGCTCTGTCCGAGAGCTGTTCTCAAAAAGCGATATCGTCGATCTGCAAAGCACCAGGGTAGAAATGAAAGTCCGGCAACACCTTCTGCGCGCGTCCGAATGACGGGTGTGGCGCAGGCTTTGGGGTTAATTGACGACCATGCGCTGTGTACGGGCTGATCGAACAGGATCACTGGTCTGTTAGACGACGTTTCGACCACGTCTGACAAGATCCAAGCGAAGATGCGCAAGCCTCACACGTCACCCGCGCTGGAACCCGCCAACCGTCCGAAAACAGACCCGTTTATCAATCCGGTTCCTCCGGGATAGTTAAAGAAGAAGACGCCCCCAACCAGTTCACCTGCTGCAAAAAGCCCGGAAATCGGAGCAAGGCCGTTGTCCAGCACCTGAGTCGTCTCAGGATCAATGCGCAGACCGCCGAACGTGAAAGTGATGCCGCAGCCGACCTGATAAGCTTCAAACGGGCCTTGTTCGATGGTGTTGGCCCAGTTGGATTTGGGAATGTCCAGGCCCTTGGTTCCGCGCCCATCCTTGACGTTCGGGTCGAAAACCGTGTGTGTGTCCACGGCGGCGTTGTAGGCTTTGATCTCGTGCAAAAACGTCCGGGAATCAACCCCTTAAAGCTTTTCGGCAAGCGCCTCCAGCGTCGGCGCGGTCACTTTGGTGACCCGCTTGATCCGGTATTCGTCGCGCAACAGATGCGTTATTTTGGAATCGAAGATCTGCCAGGCAAACTGATTGGGCTGGTCCAGGATCACGCGGCCATATTTGGCGTAGGTATAGTTGCGAAAATCCGCACCCTCGTCCACGAAGCGCCGCCCGGTCGCGTTGACCATTATACCCCATGGATAAGAGTGTTTTTGGAACCCGTCGCCAACATCCAGATCACCAAATTCGGGTGCGTTATAATCCCAGCCAAGTGAGTGGCACCCGGACCAGTTGCCATAGGTCGAGGCCCCAATCTCCATCGCCATCTTTAGGCCCTCACCGGTGTTGAATCGCGAACCGCGTACGCGCGCCATCTCCCAGGCGGGGCCGAGGTAGCGGGTGCGCATCTCGGGGCTGGCCTGAAACCCTCCTGCGGCAACAACAACCGACTTTGCGCTGGTATTCTCCAACTGGCCCTTATGGCGCACCTTCACACCCGTCACCGCATGGCCGTCCTTCAGCAGTTTGACGGCGCGGGTGTCATAGCGGGCTTCGATGCCCGATGCTTTGGCGATTTCCGTATGGGCGTCCACCAGCCCCGGACCACCGCCCCAGCTTTCCAAAGTCAGACCGCCCCAGAATTTGAAGCGCCCATCGACCTTGAAAGCCTGGCGGCCATAGATCGGCATGAACCGAATACCCTTGGAACGCATCCAGAGCATAGTCTCTCGTGAAGACCGCACAATGCGTTCACACAGGGCCGGATCGGTGCGGAATCGAGTGACGCGAAACATGTCGTCAAAGAATTGTTCCTCGGTATAGGTGCCGAAATCGGTGATCACGATCTGGTCCCCCGAAAGGTCGGGGCAAAGCGCGCGAATGTCGTCGACCCCGTCATACGCAAAGCGGATGGCACCCGCGGTATAGCGGGAATTGCCACCGTTTTCCTCGTTGGGCCCGCATTCCAGCATCAGGACGCTTGCATCCTTTTCACGCGCGGCATGGGCGGCGCAAAACGCGGCGTTTCCGGCACCGATCACGATAGTGTCTCAGGTGGTCATGCTTTTGCCCCTTCCTGCGGTGCCTTGAAAAGGTCTTTGCGCAACGTCATCAGCGCGCCGGGGTCGATATTGGCTTGGATAACCGTCGTTTCCTTACAGGATATTGCCTTGCGCACAGCTGGTCCCAACCCGCCCGGGCCGTCGACCCAAACACCCTTACCGCCACAAAGTTCCGCAAATCTGTCAAAGCGGGGAGATTTGATTTCGGCCCCCAAAAGGCGTCCGCCGAAGAACTCCTGCTGATAGGCTTTCTCGGCGCCCCAGGCCTCGTTATCCAGAACGACGATCACGATGGGCAGATCATGCGAAATGGCAGTCTGGATTTCAATCATCGTATACCCCACCGCGCCATCCCCCATCACTGCGACGACCGGGCGGTCGGGGGCTGCGGCCTTGGCGCCGATGGCCGCCGGCAGACCGAACCCGACCAATCCGAAGTCCAACGGCGTGATCAGCGACAGGGGCTCGTAATGCGCCAGCCGATCGGCGGCTTGCAGGCAGGTATTGCCGGTGTCCAGCGTGACGATTGCGTTTTCAGGCAGCGCATCGCGCAACTCGCCCAAGGCGCGGCGGGGATGCATGGGCAGGGTCTCGATCGCGGCTTCTCTGGCACGCTCAGCCCGGAGGGTGTCCATGTCGGAACGAAATGCATCGCGCCAAGACCCGCAATCTGGTTTGGACGCGGCGTCTGTCAGCGCCTCGGCGGTCAGGCGCGCATCGCCTTGGGCTGCAATTTCTGCCGGGAAATAACGCCCTACTGCAGAACCCTCGACATCCACATGCGCAATCCGCGTCTCGGAACCGACATATTCATTGCTGAGAAAGGTCGAGTTGAACCCGAGCCGCGCGCCCAACACGACCATCACATCGGCCTCTTTGGTCAGGCGACTGGCCACGTGATTGCCGCGCGGCCCGGCTTGCCCGGCAAACCACGGGTGCCCGTGACGCATCACATCAGCATGACCGGTCGAGGCCACTATGGGCACCTCCAACGTCTCGGCCAAGGCGGTCAGAGCCACGCGCCCCCTGCCCCATTTGAAGCCTCCGCCCGCGAAGATTAACGGACGTTTTGCCGAGGAAAGCAGTTCAGCCATCGCGGCGACATCCTCCGGGGCGGCAGGCCCCGGGCGCGCGATGTTCACGGGGGTCGGATCGATCACCGGCACCTTGGCGGCAAACAGATCGCGCGGCACATGCAACACCACCGGCCCGCGTCGGCCCGCATTCGCCAGCCGGATTGCATCCTCCAGCATCGGCACCAGTCGGGACAGGTCGCTGACCATGACCGAGCGTTTGGAGATCGGAGCAAACAGCGCCACCTGGTCGACCTCCTGGAACGTGTCCTTGTGCTGATCGGCCCGCGTGATTGCGCCGGCAATGACCACCATCGGGGAATACGCCAATTTCGCCTCGGCCACGGCAGTGACGATATTGACCACGCCGGGCCCGGCTTGCGCGCCCAGCACAACGCCGGGTTTGCCGGTTGTCCGCGCCCAGGCATCCGCCATGTGACCCGCCGCGCGCTCGTCCCGCGCTCCGACATAGGCCACCTCACCGCCCCGATACATGGCGTCGTACAGCTCCAGCATTGAGCCGCCCAACAGGCCGAACACAGTGTTGATCCCGTTGGCCTTGAGCACGCGATAGACGGCCTCGCCGCCGGTAATGTGGGTCATGGGTCTAATCCTCGGATCTTTGCGCCAGGTTCTGTGGGTCAAAAATTGCGTCGTCATGGACGGTCACGGGAATTGCGCGATTCAGGATCTGCACGCGCAACCCATCGCGGGGCGTACCTGCCCGCACGAACAGCCAGCCCAGCGACTTGCCGACCGTGTAACCGTACCCGCCCGAGGTGGTCAGACCAACGGGCGTCCCGTTCAGCAACACGGGCTCACCGCCTTGAATATCCATGTCATCGGCATGAAGTTCCGCGTAAAACAGCCGCCAGTCCGGATCGCAGGCCAGAAGAGCGTTTTTGCCGACAAAGTCTCGCCCTTCGGCGCGCACAAAGCGGTCCAACCCAACGTCAAACGGGCCAACATCCGTGGTCAGTTCGGCGCTCGCCCGATAGGCCTTCTCCATCCGCATCCCATTGAACGCGTAAGAGCCGAGATCGACCAGCCCGTGCTTGGCGCCAGCGTCGAACAACGCATCATACAGCGTGCCGATCCGGTCCAATGGCACATGCAACTCCCACCCAAGCTCACCGGTAAAGGACACGCGCAACGCGTAGCAGGCGGTGCCCGCCACGGTGATCTCCTGACCCGATAGCCAGGGAAAGGCGGCGTTGCCGAGATCGGCTTCGGTCATCTCGGCCATGATCCGGCGCGCGGCTGGACCTGACAGGGCTAGCATCCCCCAATCAGCTGAGCGGTTGATCATCTGAACGTCTTCACCGGGCCGGATATGGGACCTGATCCAGTTAAAATCAGCGTTGGCCCGCGCGATGGCAGAGCCGGTAAAATACCGATCCCTGGCGATGCGCCAAATGGTGATCTCGGTCTCGAACTTGCCCATTGGGGTCAGCAGGTGGTTCAGACTGATCCGCCCGTCCTTGGTCGGAAGTCTGTTGGCCGACAGCCGGTCGAGCAAGGCCTCAGCATCCCTGCCGGTGATCTCGAACTGCGCAAACGCACAGAGGTCGATCACACCGGCGGCGGCGCGCGTGGCCCTGGCCTCGGCCATGGCGTGTGTGTGCCAGTTCTGATGCCCCCAGCCGATTTGTTCGACCTCGCCGATCTGACCGAAATAGCGGGGGCGCTCCCAGCCTGCCACTTCGCCGAACACCGCACCCTTTGCGACCAGCCGGTCATACAGCGGGTGACGGTTCAGCGGGCGCAGGCTTTTGAACTGTTTGCCGGGGCACGGCGTATCATGGCGGCGCATGAATTCGTCCTTGGTGCGCTCGACGATGAAATGATCGGTGCTGAATTTGCCATAGCGGCGCGGATCCATACCGCGGGTGTTGATCTGGGTTTCGCCATGCACCATCCAGTCGGCCAGCACCTTGCCGGCCCCGCCGCCCCAAGCCAGCCCGATGGACGACCCGCAGGACAGCCAGACATTCGGCGCACCCGACGGCCCCACCAGCATACCCCCATCCGGAGTATGGGTGATTGCCCCGCGCACCACACGCTTGATCCCCAGATCGGCCAGAATGGGCATTTTGTCGAACGCCACCATCAGGAAATCGCCAATCGAGTCGTAATCTGCCTCGAACAGCTCATTCTCGGCGGCCCAGGGCGCGCCTTGCGGCATTTCCCAAACCGTGGAGCAGACATGGCCCTCATATATCCCGATCAGGCCCGATTTCTGCTCTTGCCGGATATAGCCGCCAAACGCATTGTCACGCATGATGGGCAGTTCGGGGCGATCCAGAAACTCGGGAACCGTATCCGTGACCAGAAAATGGTGCAGGCATGAGACCGAGGGGATTTTCAACCCAAACCATTCCCCCACCTGATTGGCGTAGGAACCCGCGGCGATCACCACATGCTCGGCCAGCACATCCCCCTTTTCCGTGCGCAGAAGCCACATGTCGCCCTTGCGCGACGCCCCGGTAACCCGGTTGTGCCGCTCAATCCTGGCCCCACGCGCACGAGCGGCCGCGGCCAGCGCCATGGTGACACCCGACGGGTCTATGTGGCCGTCTTCAAAGGTGTGCACAGCAGCCTTGATGTCAGAGGTCCTGTAAAACGGATTGCCCTTGGCCACCTCGTCCGGCCCGACCAGTTCCATCGGCAGGTCCAGCAGCTTGCCGACGCCCATGATCGACTTCATCCAGTCGACCTCATCGTCGGTGGTGGCGATCCGAAACCCGCCGACCTCGTGCCAGCCGATGCTCTGTCCGGTTTCCGCCTCGACACGCTTGTAGGTCGCAATCGAGGTCTTGTTGATCCAGCCCGCGATCCGGCTGCCGACCGCATGGGCAATCTGGCCCGCCGCGTGCCATGTCGACCCGCTGGTCAGCTCGGCCTTTTCGAACAGGATCGTGTCGGACCAGCCGTTCTCGGCCAGCTGGAACTGGGCGGCGACACCCATGATCCCGCCGCCGATGATGGCTACCTGTGTGGTGCGGGTCGTGTCACTCATTGGAACGCCTCTTTGGCGGGTTTCAACGCGGCGCGGGCAGTGTAACGGGTGCAGGCGATTTCCACCTCAACCTCCCATGTGCCATCCGCGGTCGAGGATTTTTCGCTAAAGAACCCTGGCGGGCCCGAGATCATCGCCAGCGCGACAGAGCGCCCGAACCGGTAACTCCAGGCGGCCGAAGTGACTTGCCCGACGACCTGCCCCGCGAAATAGACCGGCTCGTCATGGATCGGGATGGCTTCGGGATCATCAAACAGCATCGAGACGATCCGGCGCGCAGGTATGTGATCCTGCAGCGCGTCTTCGCCCACGAACCCCGTGCCCATGGCGCAGAACGCGTCCAGACCGACCTCATGCGGAGTGGTGCCGGGGGTCAACTCGTGCCCGAAGGCGCGGAACCCGCTCTCGATACGCAGGCTGCTGCTGGCATAAAGACCGACATGGCTGGCCCCAGCGTTCAGCAGCGCCTCATACGCGGCCATGGCCATGTCGGCGGGGATATACAGTTCATACCCCTCTTCGCCGGTGAAACTCAGCCGCCCTGCCCAACCGCGTGCAAGGCCGATTTCGACCGGCGCGAACTGAAAGCGTTTCAGGTCAGGAACCGGCGTGTTCGTGGTCGCCTGCAACACGCTGCGCGCCCTGGCCCCGGCCAGGCCCAGAATGGCATAACCGCTGGTCACGTCAGTGAACTCCGCACGGAAATCGCCCCGGATCTCGCGCATATGCTTGAGGTCTCGCACAACTTCGCCCGCGCCGGTGATCAGCAAATAGGCCTCTGGTCCGTGACGCTGCACGGTCAGATCACTTTCGATACCACCTCGTGAGTTCAGGATTTGGCTGTAGGCGATGCGCCCCTCGGGCAGGTCCATCTGCGCCGTGCAGAGGTGGTTGAGGAACGCACAGGCATCCGGCCCCTGCACCATGATCTTGCCGAACGCAGATTGATCCAGAAGGGCCGCGCCGCTGCGGCAGGCCTCGACCTCCGCTGCAACCTGATCACGCCAGGGCGGGGCACCAAAGCTCAGCGGCTGATGTGCGGCTTCACCGCCGAAATGCACCGCCCGTTCCCAGCCGCCGCGCGCCTCGAACTGTGCACCCACCGCCATCAGTCCCGCGTGAATGGGCGAGCGACGTTGCCCCCGCGCGCTGTCCATCGCACGGCCTGGAAAGGGGTTGTCGTAATGGCGGCCCAGCACTTCCGGGATGCGGGCCTCCAATGCGGCCAGCACATTCATCTCGGGGCTGAACCGGCGAATATCGGCCTCGTTCAGTTCCATGGTCGGCGCGCCGGCGATGATCCATTCGGCCATCGCCCTGCCCGCTCCCCCGGCCAGCGCAATCCCGGTCGAATTCATACCGCCCATCAGAAACAGACCCGGCACTTCGGGGCTTTCGCCCAACATGAACTGACTGTCGAGGGTGAAGCTTTCGGGCCCGTTGAGCAGCATCCGCACCTCGGCCCGGTCCAACGCGGGAATCCGGCGCAGGGCGTTTTCCATCATGGGCATGAAGTGATCCCAATCCTCGTCCAGCAGATCAAAGCTGAAATCCTTGGGCAAACGGTCCAGAGACAGGCCCCTGGCGTGCGGTTCAAAACACCCCACCAGCAATCCTTCGACATCGTCGCGGGCATAGAGGAACGCGTCCTGATCGTTCAGCGTCGGCAGATGGGCCCCTTTGCCAAGCGCCTGCACCTCGGCCAGCGGTTTGGTCAAGATGTAGAAATGCTCGCAAGCATAAAGCGGCATATGCGCACCTGCCATCGCCGCCACTTCGCGGGACCAGAGGCCGCAGGCAATCACGACCTCATCGGCGGCAATCACATGGTCCCCCACCTCAACGCCCGAGACGCGCCCTGCCGTTTTCTGCAATCCGGTGACGGCGGTATCCTCGAAAATCTGCACACCTCGGGCGCGGGCGCCTTTCGACAGCGCCAACGCCACGTCCGAGGGGTTCACGCGACCATCCGCCGGGGACCAGACCGCGCCGATCACGTCATCCGTTTCGATCAGCGGCCACAGCTCTTTTGCGCGTTTGGCATCGACCATCTCGGCCTCAAGCCCGAAAGCGCGGCCCAATGAAACCTGCCGTTTGATATTGGTCAGCCGATCCGGGTTGGTCGCCAGTGTCAGCGACCCGGTTTGAATCCAGCCAGTGGCCTGGCCGGTCTCGTGTTCCAACTCCCCATAAAGGTCGATCGAGTAGTTGATCAGCTTGGTCAGCGTCGCCGAAGGCCGCAGGCGGCGCACCAGACCGGCGGCGTGCCAGGTGGTGCCCGAAGTCAGTTTCGAGCGCTCCAACACCACGATATCTTTGCGCCCCTGACGGGCCAGATGGTAAGCGACCGAGCAGCCGATGATTCCACCGCCGATCACAATTGTGCGGGCATGGGACGGCAGAGTCATGGCAGGACCCCGTCACGGATCATGTCGGACAGGGTGGCGCGAAACGCCGCTATCGCTTCGTCAACCAGCTCCGGATCATGCGCGGCCGAGGTGAGACCCGATGTGTAGGACATGATGTCCACTCCACGCGCCAACATACCGTCGCGATAGGCTTTGACCGTTCCTTTAGGCATCCCGCGGATCTGAACCGGGCTGAGACCGTCTATGGTGTCTCGTCCGAAGAACACGTGAAAAACCGAGCTGTCGCCATAGACCAGCCCGGCAACGCCCAGATCCGACAACGCGGCGTTCATGCCATCGCGCATCCGGGCCGCCATTGCATCGGCTTGGGCCTGCGCCTCGCCGCTTGCCAGCAACGGCATCGCGGCACAGGCTGCGACGGCCACCAGAGGCGAGGCATTGAACGTGCCCTTGTGGCTGACCGCTGGTGCAATGCCCTGATGGGCGGTCGAGTTGTTCATCAATTCCATGATCTCGACCCGACCACAGACCGCGCCGCCCGGCAGACCCCCAGTGGCGATCTTGGCCAGTGTCGTCAGGTCGGGAACGATTTCATCCCGGGCCTGCCGCCCGCCGGGCGACCAGCGGAACCCGCTGATGACCTCATCAAAGATCAGCACCACGCCAGCCGCTCGTGCCACGTCGTGCAATGCCCACAACGTCTCGGTCAACAGCGGCACCGAGCCGTAATTGGCCCCGGAAGCCTCGATGATGACCGTGCCGATGCGATCGTCCTGCAGGGCGCGTTCCATCGCTTTGGGCTCTGCCGCGCAGACATGGATCAACTCGTTCACCGCCTCCGGAACCCCCAGCGACTCGGTTTGAAGGGTTCCAGGCTTCGCGCCCTTGAGAACATGGTCGTGCCAACCGTGATAATGCCCGTCCACTCGCAGCACATGATCCTTGCCGGACTGCGCTCGACCCAGACGTACGGCCAGCATGGTCGCCTCGCTGCCCGAAGCGGTAAACCGCGTTCGCCCGGCACAGGGGTAAAGCCGATTGATCCATTCGGCCCAGAGGATTTCAGCCTCGTGGCAGTCGGCGCTGAAAATTGCCTGTCCGGCTTGCTTTCTGATCGCCTCGACGATCGCAGGATGCCCATGCCCCAGCATCTGGCTGGCGCTGCCCATCTTGAAATCGATATAACGCCGGCCCTCGATGTCCCATTTCTCGGCCCCCTGCGCGCGCTCAATGTAGACGGGGTGCGGATCGCGATAGCGCAGTTCGTGGCTGACACCACCCGGAAGGACTACGCGGGCGCGCGCACTGAGGTCAGAATGGCTCATTCAGATCGTCCGATTTGGGCCCGGGTCAGGCAGATGTCGAAATGTCTCCGCACCGTGTGATCGATGTGATCAGGGATATGCGCAGGGAAGTGGTCTTTCAGGATTTCACGCGCGCGTTCGCGCGCCACATCCCCGATCCTTTGGCCGCCTTGTTCCTGCCAGTCGCGCGGCGCCCGGCGGTCGCCGATTTCGGGATAAAAATAATCCGACTTCATCCGGCTAAACGTGTGCATTTCGCCCAGATAATGGCCCTCCCCACGACACACATCCGCGATGACATCCGCCGCGATGTTTTCGGGCGTCGCTTCGATCCCGCGAATCGTGCGCAGAATGTTGCCCAGCAGATCGTTATCGCTGACATAGGCGGCGTGGCTCACACCCAGAAGGCTCGACATCATGCCGGCTGCCTGGGTGACGATGTTTGAACCCGCATGAGCCGCCATGGTCACAGCCAGCGATTTCTCGGCCCCGTACTGAGCATCCAGCCGCTTGGCATCGGTGATCCCGGCGATCGAGCTGGTAGGCAAATCCCAATGCCGCCCCATCTGCGCGGCCCCCGCCATCAGAATGGCCTGTTCGCCGCCGCCGCCGCTCATCGAGCCGGTGCGCAGATCGGCAACCAGCGGCTTGGGCGCAAAGATCGCCTTGACCTCGGGATCGACCAGACGCGCAAAAACCAGCCCGGCCAGAGTTTCCGCCACCGCCTGCACCAACGATCCGGCAATCGTCGCCGGGCTGGTCGCCCCGGCCTGACCGGCACTGATCAACTGAACGGGGAAACCTGCCCTGATCGCCAATTCCAGCACTTCGCAGGCTTCTTCAGCAAAGCGCATCGGCGGGACCACATGGCAAACCATGACCGTTAGAAAAGGGCGGTCACGAAACGCAGCCTCGCCGCCTGCGATACAGTAGCAAAGCTCGGCGATCCGGGCGACGTTTTGCGGCTCGGTGATCGAAATCGACACATGCTTGGACGTGCCCGCCAGGCAGGCATACGCCGTATTGATGTCCATCAGAGCATTGTCTTCGATGTCCCTCGCCACAACCGACCGGCTGAAATGGTGGATATTGTCCATCTGATCCACGATCCGGGCCGCATCATAGAGGTCCTGCAACGTCGAGTCGCGATAGTCGTGGGTATCAAGGTCGAACACGCCCGGCGCCGCTCCGCCGGTCGACATATGCACACGCGGCCCTTCGATCTTAAGATCTCGATCAGGCTGTTGTCCGCAGAGCGTGAAACCGCGGTGCGCCCCGTCAATGGCCCACCGAACCAGATCGGGGGGAAACAGCAAACGACCGTCTTCCGTCGCCGACCCGCCCGCCGAAAGCACCTTGTCAGTCATCGACGGAATGGCCTGAGTCAAACCAAGCTTTGCCAGCAGCAAAAAGGCTGAGTCCTCGACCAACGCCACCTCCTCCGCGGAAAGCGGCTTGAGACGACCACCCATCACACCCGGCCAGACAGGCAGAGCGTTTTGGTCTTGGGTGGTATCTTTCAGCCGGTCTTTTCGACCTCGGCGGCGATTGGGCTTGATCATCGGGACATGAGATTTGCTTTTCGTCAGAACAACCTTTCCAGAACAAAACTTCATTTACAAAGGCATCATTCTCATCAATAGATGAGTAAAACTACGCAATAGACTTGGTATGAAACCTTCCCTTCCCGCCTTGCGCGCCTTTGAAACAGCTGCCCGTCTGGGCAGTTTCCGTGCCGCCTCTGAGGCGTTGTCGGTTACCCCGACAGCAATCAGCCATCATATTCGCGGCCTGGAGGATCAGCTTGGCACCAAGCTTTTTGTTCGCAGCGGACGTGATGTAATGCTGACAGAAGACGGAGAGAGGCTTGCGGATGCTGCCGGGCTGGCCTTTGGGATATTGGATGAAGCCGTGCGCACACTTCACCGCCGCCCCCGCAAGGTGGTTCGTTTGGCGGCAGGTCCGATTTTTACGGCGCGATGGTTGATGCCAAGGATCAGTGATTTCTGGGACTCTCACCCGGACATCGAGCTTGAGGTTCTGCCAACCTTCGAGCCCGCAACAACCGCTCAGGAAAACATCCACATCGTGATCCGTTGGAATCGGATGGCGGACGCGCCGGGCAACGCGATCAAACTGCTGGAACTCAGCCCGGTTGCCATTGCATCAAGGGCCTTTGTTGCCGCGCATGGGCCGATTGAGGACCCAAAAGACTTGTTAGATTTGCCCCTGCTGCATCAAAGGAACCGTTGGGGATGGCTGGATTGGTTTTCCGCCATGAACGTCCCTGTGGCGGACAGGTTGCGCGGCGCGATCTTCCAGGACGCAAACGCCCTGTTGCGCGGCGCAGCCGAAGGACAGGGGATCGTAATCGGCTGGCTGCCGCTGATTAACCAGGACCTCGCCGAGGGAAGAGTCGTTCGGCTTTTCGATGAGGACATCCCGCCAACGCATGGCTATTTCATTGAAGTTCGAGGCACCAATCCCGCCCGACGAGAGGTGCAACAGGTCGTGGACTGGCTTGCAAACTAACTCAATGTCGCGGCCCTCAACCCGAAGGTTTTTCAAGCGGTTGTGTTGCAAAGTTTCTTTCTAGCCGAAGAGATTACGGCGGATCTTCAAGTTAAGCAGCCAACTCAGAGAATTGTTTGAAAGCGCAGAGTCCGGGGGATGTGTCGCAAACTCTGGGGTCTAGTTGACGAGCCTGCGTGATCTGAGGTTTTTACTGGTCGAATAATTTTCGAACAGGTTATTTGAGCATGATCTCGTTAAAAAGCTTTCATTTCCCCAAGGGTGCAGTTT